>JABWCP010000036.1 GCA_013360215.1 bacterium
ATTAGCGGCTTAATGGACGGGCGAATGAACTCATCAAAACATTGAGCTGCATGTTGACGAATCATTTCAGCATCTAATCCGCGTAAATACATTTTATTTTGTTTAAATCCGTTTTTTAAATTCGTCGGATGTTTGCACGAATACCGCAGCGTAGCCAATACCAGATCGGAATACGATATAATTTTTTTTTGAAGCAGATAGCGAATGAAGAGCCGCTCGGATGAGTGCCGCGTGATCGTACCGTCAATATCAAAAAAAGCTATACGACGGCTCACGGTTTATCCTTTACAAAAAACTGTTTCCCCTCAAGTAAAACCGGGATACCTCGCAGGAGACTCACGGCCGTAGTGATAACGGCAAGTATAAGACCTCCGGTATAAGTCAATGATGAAACCCATAGGTATTCCTGTAAATTAGCATCCCGCAGATGCTGCTCTTTAGCCAGTAAAACCAATATCAGATAAGGAAATGTAACGGCTTTGATAACACCATAAAAGGCGCGCATAAACCGGCCTGAAACTAAGAATTTTCCTATTTCAGACTGCATCATTGTGTTTTCCCCAAAAGCCGTTTTGCCGTCGGCCAAGGCCTGGCTACGAATCGCATCCGTCATAAAACCGCGCGACATCACGATGATCGGTATCCACATCGGTATGATGTCCAGATCGGCAAAGACGATCCAAAAAACATTTTCGACAATACGATCACCGGTAATATCAAGTACTCCGCCAAACTGCGTCACTTCATTGCGCTTGCGCGCAACATAACCGTCCAACGCATCCATTACGATAATCAGGATAGCTAGCAAAACAGCCACGATAAGCCACATCGGGCGCTGTGTATAGATCAACACAACCGTCATATAGAGGACACCTATGCGTGCTATAGTGATCGAATTGGCAAGATTTAAAAGTTTCATATTGGCCTATATAAAATATATGTAGATAGACTTATTTTCTTGGTCAATCATTTATGAATAACAACATTCTATGTTATTATGTAATAACTAATCCCAAGTATTTTTAAAATACTTGCAATCATTTTTTTGGAAATTATGAGTTTATCAATTAAAAGCCTATTGTTTTTTATTATCTACAGAACTATTTCTATTAGAATAAATAATTAATTTCTCTAGTTATTATGATGGTGACGCTACAGCAAGTCTTTTTTACAATACGGCGTCAAGTTATGATGTTTTTATCGGTCCTAACCCTGACCAGACTCATTTTCTCAGAGTTTATGACAGAACTCTGATAAATGGAGATACTGGGGGTAATTATCTCAACATTTTACCTTGGGACATAAATAATTCAAGAAAAAATTTGGTTAGTCCAATGAATAATGATATTTCAGCGTCTCAAACACTTCCCAATTCTTAACAAAAAAAAAATTAACATTTTTTACTACCCTGTAGAGCTACCGAAAAACGGTAGCTTTTTTTATCATCGTCTCTAAGTTTATTTCGCAGAGAGTCAAAAAAATACTATTTAAAAGCAGCACATGTTTAACTCGTTTTTTGAATAAAAACTTCAAATCAGACATTGTTTCCATTGTTGCCGACCGCATTTTCTCGAACCGATTTCACATAACGATTTGCGATACGATAACCGACAAAAAACAAAATCGCATACGATAGAGTTTGCCCCCAAGCTACGCCGTACTCTCCGAATATTGAAATAAATATAAACGTAGCAACTAACCCGACCACCCCGCCAACCGCATCACGCATTAAAAATTCAGTCGGTTTACCAAAAATCGATATGATGGTCAGCTGTAAAGCAGACAGTGAAAAGAAAATATATCCGCCAAATACAACCGCCATGATGCCCCACGCATCAGCATACTTCGCCCCTCCCATTATCGGCATAATCCAAGGGCTAAGAATACATAAAATAATCGGAGGTGGTAACGTAAAAGCCAAATACGTTCGTATGTAATTCTGTCTAACATTAATATCGCGCGTTTGTGAAAGTTTGACTGTCAAAGGATCAGAAAAAGCCTGAATGTATTGGCGCAGCATTCCCGCTGTTTTGTTGGCTAAACGAAAATTAGCTAATTGCTCCAGCGGTAACATCGCAGGTATGATCAACTGTTCGCCTTGCTTGAAGCCCAGCCTGAAAAATTTCCTCAGATAAAACGGCCAATATACTTTGACAACCTCCCACATTTTTCCGAGCTGCAGTTCAGAAATACGAGCATATTTGAAGTAATCGCGGACATAATATAAGCGGACCAGCAACGTCAGAAACATGGCTATAGTGATGCCGGTAAAATAATGATTCAGTCCGAGCCATAGATAAAACACAGTCGCAAAAATACGCTCAACGAGATTGCTGGAAGTTTCCAGGAAGGCATCTGTTCCAAAAAGCTGACGGACATTAAAAACAGACGATAAAATACCTTCACAAACAGTGAAAAACAGATGCAGCGTACACAAGTATATCACCCACGTGATATTCAGTTCCGGAAATGAAACTTGAAGATCATCTCGCCACAGTGTACACATTACTAAAAAAAAACATGACGAAAATAATGCTACAACCATCCGTGTAAAAACCGCCGGCCAAATAATTTCACGCACGGCTTCTTCGATTTTCCCGTCTTTTAATAATGGCGGCGCTTCGCGTATTTTACGATAGTGCAAGCCCACATCCGCAATGACTTTTACGAAGCTTACAGCCACTTCATACATTGCAATCAACGCAAAAATAACTTTTGAAAATTCATATGCAAAGTAGATCATGAAAAGCACACTCAGAAGCCCGACGGAGGAACGTCCAAGCAATATCCGAAAGGACTTTTTCATCAGTGAGTTCATGCGACGAGATGCTTCTCGAGGCGGTCAAATAGCGGTTCAACCGGGACTAAACTGTTACCGGCGCGGATATTACCCGTAAGTGATTGACGGATCAATGACAAATCTTTTTTGGATAATCCATAATCTGCCGGATGCGTCGACACTCGCAATAATTTCAAAAGATTTCGTACCGCATCGCCGCCCTGAGCACCAAAAATCGCATTCAAAGCAAAATCTACCTCCGAATGGACGCCGGCCATCGTATCAATAATGTCGGGTAACGTAAAACTGCATGCAATCCCGTGCGGGGTTCCCTTTTGCGCGGTAACATAGTAAGAAATGGCATGCGCAACCGCGGTTTGAGTATTAGAAAAGGCCAACGCCGTATTCAGACTGCCCCACATTTGTCGTGTTCGTAATTCGAGATTGGGCAAATCATCAGCCAACAAAGGCAAAGTAGTCATGATTTCCCGCGCGGCTGTAATCGCATACCGCGTAGAAATAGGGTTTGCGTTTTTATTCCAAATGGCTTCCAATGCTTGCGACAAGGCATCCAATGAGGTTTGGACAGTTATATCGCGTGGAAGACTGAGCGTAAGTTCCGGGTCACAGATACATGCTTCAGCCCAAAGATTCGGCAAATGCAGCGAATATTTTTTCTTTTCCTCCATGTCCCAAACCGTAGCCCATGGTGTCAACTCACTGCCTGTGCCGGCCGTCGTAGGAATGGCGATCATGGGTTTCAGTTTATAACCGGATTTAGCACGCGTTCCGCGAATGATGCCTTCTACGATATCAAACTGATGCGAGTCATCGTATACCGAAAGCGCTTTTGCGCCGTCCATCACACTTCCTCCGCCGAGCGCGACGATCACATCAAATTCTTTTTCCCACGCCGTAGCATACAAATCACGTAGTGCTACAAATGTAGGATTCGGAGGTATCTGATCCAAAACACCGGCGATCTGACCGGTCAAAGATCCAAGTTGATCCAGAATACCTCGTTTGATAAAGCCCGCTGTCGTCACGAGCAATACACGCCGATTACCGACCCAGCGGTTTATTTCCGCCAATGTACCTGTACCAAAACGGATAGTGACCGGATTATAATAAGTAAACGCGTTCATTTGAAAATTTCCTTCGCACGCTCGTAATCCTCAAGAAAATCAATTTCGAGCCATGGTAAATTGCGCGTGGAGCTGCAATAAATTTGAAAACCTTGATGCGCCATACGCGTAAAGGCATGCGTATCATAGTAATTCAAACCTTCCTCAAACATGATCTTTTCCATGTACGCCAGCGCGGCTTTAGGATCTTTGATAAACGCAATACCTGTCCACTCTCCCGCCGCTTCGTGAAGCGGAATACCCTTATTGGATTCGATCAACATATGCTCGGCTGTGACCCGAACTTTCATCGCTTCCTCATTGACCGGGCCAAAATCAGTAATCAGATCCAGCGCACAATCGTGTTGCAAGGCGTCTGTATAGTTAAGTTTCAAAATATCGTTGTGATAAATAATATCCCCATGGAGATAGACGATCGGATCGGCAGCGATCCAGTTTTTTGCAAACCAAAGCGAACCCATGTTGTTGCATTGCTGATAAAAAGGATTGGCAATGTAAGTGATATCCCGCCCCAACGTATCCATGATCATTTCTTTTTTGTATCCGACCACGACAGCAATTTCCTGTATACCCATCGCACGTAGGGCCTTTACGGAACGAAGGAGCAATTCTTCTTCATTGACTTTCAGCAACCCTTTAGGCCGCTCCAAGGTCAACGGATACAAACGGCTGGACAATCCGGCCGCAACAATAACAGCTTTGGTAATATTCATGAAATAAATTCCGTTGTTTATAATGTAAATTCTGCTGCAATCCCCCAACGAAAGCCATAGGGATATACAATTTTGACTTTTTGATCTCCGATCTGAGTCTGTGAAAAAAGCGTATATGATAAATAGGGCGATATGTGCAACGAAGGATTCACTTGAATTTTTGCATTTATCGCTACGTCCGTATAGAAACCATGACCTGATAGGCTTTTCGCATCAAAATAGCCGTCATCCCAACCATAATAGATTTTTGTTTTTGATCGCAGTATCCAATGATAGTGCGCTGAAAGGCCTCCAAAAACTCTTATGAGATTGGTGCGATACAAGCAATACTCACCCGTCACCACTATATCCGGTACAAAGTAATTGTGCTCCGAACGACGCTCGCCTGCAAGAAGAGGTTCTGAATCAATACGTTTTCGATAGTAATAATAAATGCTTGGGCCAAAGCGAAGATGAAAACCATTGGAAATCGGAATCGTATTAAAAATTGCAAAGCCTATGCCATACACTGGCTTCGCTGATTCGCGAAGCGCAGGGTGACGCTTCTTATAAAAGCCTAATAGGTCTTTATTCTCGCTGAACGTCATGCATCCATAACTAATTCGAATAATCGGCTTGGTCATTTCTTGTGTATATATTATCAATGGGAAGAAGAACCAAACCACAATGCAAACGAATATGTTCATTGGCTATCTCCATTATGAAAAGGTAAGCCTTGATGTTTACTTAGTAATATCTCAATTCCAAAAGCCCAGTAAATCCCAACAGCTGGGAATCGCACAGCTGATGTTTCCGAATACAAATCATCATTTTCTTTCAAAACAGCAGTAGACATAAATGCAATTTGACCTGCACCAACAACCGACACGGAGTTACTTATAGAGTGACGTAACTTTAATGCTCCCGATCCAAAATAGCCATCGCCGCGCATATTGTTAAATGTGGAATAACCGTACCCATGACCATGCCCATAACGTATTTTGGAGACCCAAATATTGGCATAAGAAAACTCGATACCCGCCCCAAGAGATATGTATTTGGTCTGGAGAAACTGATATTCAGCACTCAACGATGTTAAAAACATTGGATAATGATGCCACAAATAGAGTTTAGCATAAGTGCCATTCATCAGTCTCTTTTTGCCGCCGGTATCTATTTTATCTTTTGTGTAATGCAGACCAAATGATATTCCGTATCGCCATCGCTGCTTGTGCACCACTTCGTAAGTAAGTAATGCGTTATAACCCATCGGATTACCAAAACTTTTCACATACTTGTCCGAACCAATATTGTCACCCAATGGCATGACGCTTATGCTGGTTTTCAAAATCAGTTGTTGCTCGATCTGGTGACTTGTATCAGCTTGAGCCCAAAGCGAGACAGTAATAAAGCAAAGTGTAAATATATAATAACGTACATTCAAAAAATACACCTCTTACCTCCTCGTCTCTTCGCACAACCTGTATTCACGAAGGGAAATCGATAAATTAGTTGATTGTTCAACCTAATCACGCGTTGGAAAACTAATGCCAACTGGAGCCACAAATTCGCCGTCAGAGAGCACGGTCAGGTTCTTGCAATTAATTTGTTTTTCTAATCGACATTAATCATTAAAGATTGTTGTTATTCAACGACCATTTTCAACATTACTTGATTGTAATGCGAACGTATTATCGCTATCATGATCTCAAAAACGCCATCAACCGTTCTTTGACTTGGTATGGTTTCACCTTAGGACGTCCCAGTTCCGGCGGCGACCCTTTTGATATTCTCATATACAAAAAGGTCAATCCACCATTTGTCTTCCATTCTTTGATCCGCTGTTCCAGTTCATCCAGCGAATGAACGTGTATCGCATGGGTGTATCCTACTGATGCAGCAAGGTCAACAAAATGAATCATATGCGAAACCGTCGCCTGGCCTCCGGTAGAATCGTGTACGTTATTATCGAGTAAGATATGGCACAAATTAGAAGGACTGTAATACGCATTGGTTGCGATAGAACCCATACGCATCAGGAAAGCACCATCCCCGTCAATTGCGATGATTTTTTTCTGCGGTTTGGCGAGCGCTAAACCTAACCCCAAATTACTGATGCAACCCATTGATCCGACCATGTACAAATTATTCGACGCATCTTCGACTTCATACAGTTCACGCCCTGTTTTACCCGTTGTGGCCAAGTGAACGGTGTGCTGATCTTTGACGGCATTGATGCGCGCTAAAGCTTCCGTACGTTTGGGTTTTTGTTCATCGGTAGTTTTAACTATTCTACGAACATTCGCAGGTGACTTCAGCGTCTGCGGTTTTAACTCTTCTTTTTCAAACGTTCCTTTTTTTACAACAAAGAAAAACGTTTTGTTCTGTTTGATGATATTGTCGGCGCGCTCGATTTGTTTTACCGCCTCATTATTGTCAGATGCGAGATACTCCCACGGTATTTCCATCAAATCGAGCATTTTAGTCGTGATCGGCCCCATCAGCTCGTGCTGCGGTTCATCACTTAATCCCGGTTCGCCCCGCAAACTGACAATACCTAAAACGGGTAATTGGAATGTCCAGGTCAGCGATGTAAGCGGTGACGTTGCATTGGTCAGACCGGAATTTTGACAGAGGAATACCGATTTACGACCACCGAGATATGCGCCGGCACATGCCGCTACAGCGTCACCCTCATTGGTGGCCATCACATAATCGCATTCGTTAATCGCATAATTGATCAGATCTTTTAAGAACGAACATGGAACGCCGCTGTAAAAGTCATAGCCTTTCCTTTTCAATTCTTCGCCGAAAACGCGTGTACTGAGCATATTACATATCTCCCGCTTTTTGAAGTTTGACCACGTCATCAATGTCCAGCCATGAGCCGCGTATGTATTTTACAGCTATGGTCGTGGTTTTAGCGATTTCATTAAAAAGATCGGCCATACGCAGATTCTTAAATTCCGGATTTTTGGATAATGTTTCCATGGCTTGTTTGACCGCAGCGGCACCATGCGTATTGACCTTCCACAGACCGACAAACTCACCGTGAATTTCTTCCGATTTCAGATTGGTGGACATACGGACAAATTTAACTGAATCCTGAAACAGGTTTTTGGAGTGCGCACGCTCGGCCCGCACATAATCTTTATATCCGGGTGTCATTTGTACGTCACTATCCACCACGATCGTAACATCGTTATTGTCGTTGAGCAAATCATTTAAAATATAACTTTTAAAGACAATGTCACCGTAGGCAATAACCGTGTTTTCTTTAAGTTCGTTTTTCGCCAGATACAAGCTGTACAACTCCTTCGTGGAGGCATACGCTTCATTATCGATCGTTTTGATATTGGTCGCTTTGATCGTATCTTTTTTATATCCGCGAACCACGGTAATATCTTTGATCCCGACGCGATTAAATTCGTCCGTAGTACGTGCCAGCAATGTTTTGCCTTGGACCTTGAGCAACACCTTCGGTATATCTTTGGTGAGTTCTTTCAGATTGTTACCTTCCGAAGCGGCTAAAATAATCGAATTGACATTTTTACCGGATGCGGGGAGGTATTTATCTTCGGCCGCTTCAAGTTCATCTGCATTTTGCAGGCGAAATATTTCATTCACCGAGGCCACTTTATCTTCAACATTGATCAACGATTGCTCTTCAAAAATTCGTTTGGAAGTGGCCTGCATCGCTGTGATTGAGGTACGAATATTATGATTCGCCCAGATGACCATACTGATACCGATCTGCCGATATAAATCCGTCGGCGTTGAATAATACTTCGTCGGCACAATAACGACCGGGAGTCGGCCGGCCCACTCTTTCATAAACGCTTCGATATCCGATGGATTGGATTTTTTGCTGTGCACGAGCACGGCATCTGCACCCGCCTGACGATACGCTTCGCCGCGACGTAGCGCTTCATCCAGTCCCCATCCTGCAATGAAGGCTTCGATACGCGCTACGATAACAAAATCATCGTCTTTCTGGCTGTCGCGCCCGGCCTTGATTTTGCCGCAAAACTCATCCACATCCGCCAACGGTTGCGCTTCGCCGGAAATAAAAGAATTGGTTTTGGGAAATAATTTGTCTTCGATACAGACGCCGGCTACATTTCGTTGTTCCAGTTTTTGTACCAAGCGTCGCATATTATTAAAATTTCCATATCCCGTATCGCCGTCCAACAGCATAGGAATCGTCGTGGCATCGCTGATGTATTCGCATACATCCAACACCTGCGTCCAGGAAGCTTCATTATTATCACGCACGCCCAGCGATGCCGATATGGACAAACCGCTGCCCCAAATCCCCTTAAATCCCGCTTCTTCTACGATTTTAGCTGATAATCCGTTATGCGCTTCCATGATGAACTCCAGTTCTTTGGAGCGGATCATGTTTTTAAGTAGTGTCGTTTTATTCATGGCATGTTCCTATAACAAGTGTGGGTTAATATTTATTAATAAAGCTTATTTGTGGTTTGAAGGCATTAAATAATACTGCGTAATCCAATAACATACACTTAAAAAGCCGTACAACGTTATAAAATAAAATGATTCCGTAAACATGTCCATTCCTAAACCGATACCCATTAAGATCATATTCATATTCCATCGGGTACCGCTGAATAATCGAAGTTTACGATTCAAATCCGAGGTGTCATATATAGACCGACCGTAGCGACGATTGTATCGGATCGTAATAGGTTTCATTATAAAAAAAAGAAAAACGAGCGCTACCGCATTTACCATAGGCCATGACCAAACCATGCCGGCGCCGAGATGATAAGCTATAGCGACATACCACAACGGATGATAAATCGAATGAGAAACCTTGTCCAACCAATGACCTAATCGGCTTGACTGAAATGTCAAACGCGCCAAAACCCCATCCCACGCATCACATATCATCGTGAATGCGCTCAATGCCAAGCCGAGCGCCCATTGTCCCTGCGCGTACGCCATAAAGGCGCCCGCCGCGATAAAAAGATAACCGATAGTAATCTGATTGGGAGTCAGAGGTACCAAAGGTATTATGCGCATGAGCCTAGCAACGATGCGCACATAAACGTACGTATATAAAACATCCATGACACCTTTGACCGACGCGTCAAAAAATAATTTTTCTGCACGGCGCACCTCCTCCTTCATACGCATATCCGCCGCAATCGCTGGTACATAAACGCGCAGAGAGAGAATATGCGGGTCTATATCTTCCGGACGAATTTGGACTGAGCAGGACTTCTGAATATCAGATTCACCATGCCCACCGTTCAAAACGGAAGAATGAATCCAAGCGGCCAAGAGCCGGTCATCGGTCCCAATATATGCAGCATTTTCTTGGGATCTCATAAGTTCGGAAAAAATCCGTGTATCGTATGCATGCGTACTTCGTAACCATAGTACGCTATCATGTCGCGATATGATAGGTTGAATATCTGCATCTTGAGATTTTCCTGCTTCTATACGATGGATTACTACGTCTTTTATGATTGGTAAATCGAAAGTACTCGATGCTGTTCCAACGAGAATTACTTCTTCACACCCAAATTTTTGTAACTGACGTATGGCACGTGTAAGCGAGGTCAGGCTCCAAACTTTATGCTTCGGCATTCCATCCGTTATGTCAATACAACCCAGCATGAGGTTCCTTAATTAGTCCGTTCTTTTTTTGGCTTTTCAACAATAACGCGCCCAAAATGAAAAACAACATACACCATCATCCAGCAGGCATACGCGATGTATGTTGCTACCGGCTTACCGATAACAAGCCCGACCATCATCATATAGATGAAAATATTACGCCGCGGTAAAAAAAGACGTGCATAGCCATCCAACGGCGAGAAGTCATGAATTCGCATTTTATGATAATAACGAAAAGCACGCGCGGCTAACTTGTCAAGAATATGACCGCCAACTACAGCCGAAATCAAATAAAACGTCGTCTGCCACGAATCTAAAAATCCCGCTACTTTGAGCCCGATACCAAAGCCCACATAATACAGATATATATTGATACGATCAGCCACATGATCCAGCTTATCGCCTTGATCGCTGGTGCGATATGTAAAACGCGCTAATTTACCGTCACATACATCGAGAATACTGACCACGATAGCATGCGCGATACCCCACGTTAATAAACCAAAAGCAAATAGCGGCGCCACTGTAAAAGCAAAAAGTATGCTTGTATAGGTAATTTGGTTGGGAGTGATATGCGTCTTCGCTATCCATTTAACCAATACTTTTGACAATACTTTGTAAAAATACTTCGCTACAACATCAATTGCGCCATAATGCGTGACTTCAAATAAGTACGCTTCCGCTTCCGACGCTGCTCTTTTATCGTGCACTTCAAATGCATAAGGGTGGATAGACTTACGCAAATTGCGCATATAAACCATAGTCCGAGCTACATCAACAACGCTAATTTTCCTATTTTCAGCTAATGCCGCCGCCAATACTCCGACATCATTGCAGGAAACATCCAAATTTTGGAGCGCATTTGCGTCTAGACGCAGCAATCCCGGCATTTTCTTTTGCGAGTTAGCAAACGTCGTATTGCTTTGGGCTTGAATAGCCTGATCTATCAATGCCTCCTGATAAATCGCATTTCCCTGAAGCAACACGAAGGTGTTGTCCTGAATTTCAGGCACCTCTTTTAATGCATCTATCAATAATTTAGGCGAGGGGTGTATTCGATATGTTATAGGCTTAAACCGGCCAAAATCTTCTCTGAACTTAACTCGCCTGTCATCGTTGGTTATAATAACCGTCTGAGTTATTCCGTACAAAGCCAGTAATCGCAAATTGCGCTCTAACAGCGAAATAGAAAAAACAGTAATCTCAGATTGATCTGAACGGGCATCAATGACCGCCAGTCGTTGCTCGTTTTGGTTTTGCTTATTCATCGGGGTAAAATATAATTATTTTTTAAACATCGTGTTTTCGATAATTTCACACAGTATGTGACCGATCATAATGTGCGACTCCTGGATACGCGGCGTATCGTTAGAAGGCACATTGATAAGATAATCACACACATCCTTCATCTTGCCCCCCGTCGTGCCGGTCATTCCCACAGCTATCATATTTTTTTGTTTTGCCGCTAGCATAGCATTCAAGATGTTTTTTGAGTTCCCTGAAGTTGATAATCCGATCAGAACGTCGCCCGATTGCCCCATGCCCTCGACTAACCTTGAAAACACCACATCGTAGCTATAATCATTGGCAATGGCGGTGAGGTAGGACGAGTTTACGTGCAACGCCTCTGCCGGCAAAGGTCTGCGGTCCATATAAAACCGACCACTCAATTCGGCGGCCAGATGCTGTGCATCGGCGGCACTTCCCCCGTTTCCGCAAAACAGGATTTTTTTCTCTTCATTCAGTGCCTTGATCATGATCTCAGCCGTTTTTGCTATAGTATCCAATAATACCGGCTGCGTCAATATTTCTTCTTTGACACGGATCGAACTGCGAATGACATCTGAAATTTTTGTCAAATTCTGGTATTCCATTTTACCTCTATAATAAAACCATGGTATCGTGAGGATGAGTGTCGAACGGATATGCGCATTAGATAAAGTCCTGCGCATAAAAAGTGCGATGGATTTTACGAAAGTTGTTTTAAATTTACAATGAATTCGTTACCGATGTGGAAATTTGTAATCGCGGCACTGGCGGTTTTATGAAGAAAAATTAAATAAAAAATCTTGGCTTGATTAAGCCAAGATTTTAAAAAGATTATATATCGATTTACTGTTATCCGACGTTTTTCATCATCAGTGGTTGATACAAACCATTGGTACGCGCATACAATCCGGCAGGATTGGTGTGCAACATGATTGTTTGTTTCATCAGTCCGGACATTTCGATTTCTAAGTGATGCAGGTCTTCAAAAAAATCTAACTCACCGTATTTGAAATCCGTGACATCCACCCAACCAACATTTTCGCCCATATCAATCATGTGCTGGATAGCACGCACAAAAAACGCATTGCGCGTAACGTCTTTGATCATGGCCGAATCCAAAGCTTGCTTAAAAGCTTCGATACCGGAATTACGAAACGCACGGAGACCGATAGATTCGCCGTTAGCAGCATAGTTATCGATTTCTTTGCTGATTTCTATCACGCGATCACCATTGATACGAACCTTCATATCTTCGTTGTCGTAAGCCGGGTTTTTGTGAATGGCTATACTGACATTCATGTCTTTTTGTGCAATGACTTTGGATAATGCTTTACGTTCAAATACGTTATCGCCATTGATAACAACAAATTCCGTCGTCATTTCATCTTTGGCTAACCAAAGCGAAAAAAGATTATTGGTTGTTGCGTAATCTTTGTTGTTGACCATTTTGAGACGTATATCAAGGCCGTGAATAGCGATATAACGTTCGGCGTAATTTTTCAATTTCTCAATTTCAAAACCACCGATGATAACCACATCTTTGACACCGCAGCTTGCAAGTGTAACCAGCTGGTATTCCAGAATGGTTGTACCTTTAACATCCACCAACGTTTTAGGCGTTTCAGCCGTAAGAGGAAGCAACCGCTTGCCTTGTCCTGCTGCTAAGATGAATGCTTTCATTTTAATATCTCCAGTTCTCTTATTTTCTACTTTTTTTATCACTTTATTCATTGTGACATTCAATTATTATGCAATCTACATGCCAAAGTAATTGAAAATAGAACAAACCTTGCTATGTATTGTTTTTTATTGATTTAATTAAAAATTATTACCGAATTATTAAAGCATGTTACCAAATTGTTGCATGCACGCGAAACATTGAACTTGCAGGTGCAATAAAAAACTTGCATTTCGGCGTTCAAATAAATGTATTTGTGTGATTTAAGACACAACTAACCGTTATAAAAACGAGAGAAGGTCGGTTTATCTGCGGAGAAGAAAAAAGCCAGAAAAGAAGATAAAATTAAACAGCAGGAGGCTTACAAGGTTGTGTGCACCGAGTCTTGATTTCGTAAATATTTTTGAGAGATGTGGTATCCCGTGATATAAAGCGTAAGATAAGTGATGACCTGACCCCATGCGAGGCCATATTCTCCGTAAAACCATATCAGTGCAAATGTAGCCGACAGACCGGTTATACTGCCGATGACATCACGTTTGAGCGCTTCCTGAGGTTGACCCAAAATAGTAACAACCGTAAATTGAAAAATAGAAAGCGCGGATATAGAGTAAGAAACAAAAAGAATGGATAAAATAGGCCAATAGTCGGCATATTTTTCTCCGCCGCCATACTTCATGATCCACGGACTCAGAATCGCTAAAATCAGAGGTACCGGAATCGTAAACATATAAAATGTTTTTTGGTACTGCTGCCTGACAGATATATCGCGCGTTCGGGATAATCGGACGGATAATGGGTCCGAAAAAGCTTCTAAATACGCCTTCATGTATTTGGAAAAACGTTTAGCTAAATTGAAATTGGCTACTTGCTCCAATGGTAACATAAGGGCAACCAGCAATTGCTCGCCTTGTAAAAATCCAAAACGGAAAAAACGCCGCACGTACATGGGAAAATAATATTTAAGCATGGGCCGCATTGTTTTCATCCGAACCTCATGGGGATACCACGCCAATAACTGCCGAACAAACCAGAAACGCAAAAGGGCTATAGCGCCTTGCGCCAAAAGAACACCAGTAAAATAATGATTCATCCCCGCATAGATGTACAAAATCGTAGCCAGTATATTTTCCAAGGTCTGCGCCGAACCATTGAGAATGGAATTAAGCCCAAATTGGCGACGAATTTGGAATAGCTGTATGGATATCGTGCTCAGGCATTCAAAAAAAATCGAAAACCCCGCGATCGTGAGAATATATGGCGCCGAAAGATCGGGAAAAGTTTGGGTAAAATGTGCGCGTATAAAAAAGAAAAATAAAAAAATCACAATCAAAACGATCAGCGATGCCGCAATACGTAAAAAAACAGACGGAAAAATGATCGTACGCATTGCTTCGTCCGTTTTTCCGGCATTCATCAGTGCCGGCGCTTCGCGTATCACTTTGTAGGATAGACCTAAATCAATCACTACTTGCGCCAGAGTACTCAGCGTGGTGTACAATGCAATCAAAGCAAAAGTGGCTTTATCCAGCACATACGCAAAATAAACCGTAAAAAGTACCGACACAAAAGACACACTCATGCGTCCGGCCAAAATCCGCAGTGATTGTTCAAGTAATTTATTCACATGCAATAAACCTTATCCCAGATCGTTTTTTTACACATGTTTTTATTGCATTGCTAACTTAAAAATATCTTCGATCGCGCGTGTTTTGGTGAACGCATCAAAGTGCGTAACCGCACGACGTCTCGCCGATTGGGCCATGGCGGCACGCTCCTGCGGATTATTCATCAGACGAATCATAGCGTTTGCAAGCCCTTTCACATCGCCACTTTCGACGATCAATCCGTTCCCCTCATCGCCGATTACTTCCGGGATACCGCCACGGCGAAATCCGATGACAGGCACTTGGAGCGCCATCGCTTCGAGCGCCGTGCGACCAAACGGTTCATCCCACAACGAAGGTATCGCTAGCACATCCATGCCGCATACGTATGGACGCACATCCGATTTGAATCCGATAAAAATAACACGATCGATCAAAGCCAGTGAATGTACTTGTGCGTGCAGCGATGCATCATACGCCTGTTGTTTACTCGAATTTTGGCCGCCGACAATAACACAGCGAATATCTTTTTCAGGGAACTGCCTGATCATCTCAGCAACAGCGGTTATCAATACATGATAACCTTTTTTAGGAAGCGGTCTCCCGCACGCGCCGACGACAAAAGCCGTTAGCGGAATATGATACTCCTCGCGCAGCCTACTGCGTATCCGCGTAGGATCAAATTCATCGAAATCTATTGAATTGTAAACCACATTTTTTTTATGTGAAGGTACCGGAAAAAGTTTAGCCGTATGCTCCGATACCGCAATAACGGATTTTAATGAGGACCATCGGCTAAAAAAAGCTATCCCTACACGCGACAAGCCGTCGGGCACATTGCGTAAATGCCAAATCACAGGAATTTTTGTTACCCATCCCGCAATGGTACCAATAAAACGTGTCGCGGTAGTATTGGCATGTATCAGTGCAATATGGTGCTTACGAATCAGAGACGGTAAATAAAAAAAACTCACCGCTATGAAATCGCGCACTTGCAAAACCGGCTTGATCCACCGTAAGAAGCCTCGAGCTTGATGCGATGTCATCCCGATGCGCAGATGCGGCTCATATAAGATGGTCGCCAGTTTTTCTTCCTGAACGCGCGTATTGAGAAGGCCTTCTTTTTCCGGTACAGCAATAAAAGCCTCAAACTGCTCTTTATCAAGAAAACGTAGAATATAAAATAAACTACGGGCTCCTCCGCCGTGCGTCAACGACTGCTCAAGGAATAGGATACGCGACTTAGATATGGGCTCTGAGAAGTGTGAATTCATTTCCACAATTTTTTTACCTGATCAAGCCACAAAGAAAGTGCCGTGACATTCCACATAAATTCATAAGCGCGTCGCGGCAATCGTGTTTGCGATGGAGCCGTAGCCCTCCATAACACATTAAGTTGACCATGATCTACAAACGAAAGCAAAGGATTATCTTTTTTCCACACCGTGTTTTCTATATATGCCCGAATTCGCGGTTCTGAAAAAATTTTGTGCATCGGCGGAGTAAAACCTTTCTTTTTTCGATAAACCAAGTCATTCGGAATATTTTGAGCTAACATGGATTTGAGTATTGATTTATTAACGCCGTTTCGGCATTTGATCGAAAACGGCAAGCTCAAGCCATTATCAACAAATTCAGGCGAAAGATAGGGATAAATCATACGATTCCCAAATCGTATCATACTGTCATAAAGTTTAGCTCCGGCTTTACCGGTGCAGGCCATCTGGATATCCGACGCAGCATAATTGGCCAATAAATTTTGTTCATGATACATTGGTTGATCCAAAATATATCGCAAAACTTCTTTTTTTACCGAATCCGGTATGGTATAAAGAATACCATTAAACGGATTACGTGCCAAGTACCACGCCACAGGCAACGGCCATTCCGCCGATAACTTGTGTTTAGCCAAAGTAGCGCTCCATGCCGTGTCATAACGCCAAAGCGACAAACTCCGGTACATCCATGACTTCATTTTACGTACAAGATACGGTGAGCGATAGCGCCGTTGCCATTTTGTATATGCCGTCAAACCGCCGTGCAATCCGTCTGCACCGGTACCATCAATAGCGCTATGTCTGGGAAATTTTTGAGCGACGTATTCGGCTAACACCATAGAAGGCAATGTCGCGTAATCACAAAACGGAAATGAATACGTAAGGCCGATACGCGCCATTTGGGTTTCGGCTTGCTCCATCGTAAACTCTGCGACATGAAGCGGCATTCCCAAATACGTACTTATGGCGCTCGCCACCGAAAGCTCAGGATCGTCCGACCCAAAACTCAAAAATACCGGTTCGATTTTTTTTTGTATTGCTCCGGCATACGCCATGATTAAAGCCGAATCCACGCCGCCGCTAAAAAATAAAACCGACCTATCCGGTATAGAGTGAATCGTGTCCGAGAGCGTCTTTTGCGTGTCCTGGTACGCTTCATTATATGTCTTATTTTCCAACGGCGGAATGCGGTAATGGGTATCTTCAATCACCGCTTTAAACGAAAAACGATACGCACAACCCGGGCGTGTACGACGAATGGATCGGAAAAGCGTAAGCGGTGCCGGAGCGCTATTAAATTGTAAACATGCATAGAGCACGACTTCGTCTATTTCAGGCGAGGCAAAACCAATCATTAACCGCAAATCATCGGAAATCAACCAACCGTTTCCGCAACGGGCATAATAAATTTGTTTTACTATCCACGGCGCACAATAAACCGTTATCTCTTCGGTCGTGGTTTCCCAATGTAAGTAATGTGAATTTTGGCGAAAGTTTCCATTCGGATGTGTATCTGAAAATAAAATATCGGCCGGATTCTGAATCGTTCCCAAGCTGGCTTTAACAAACATCATCTTCGCATTATTTTGCTTTTCCAAACGATAGGTCAAACCGATACCGGCAGCATACCGCGCGACATGGTTTTCAAAATACTCCGGCGGCTTATCGCCGAAAAACGCAATAAAGTAAACGGAGTCGTTATTATTCATAAGTTTTTTTCGGAAGGTACAATATGTTCATACAAACGACGCACGTTTTTTTCCATATCAAAATAATTATTTACAAACTGATATGCTGATGCCATGCATGCACGCGTCTGATCAGACTGGGTTAAACTTTCAGACATGGCATCCGCCAGCGCCAACGCATTCGCAGGTTCACAGAGTAGCCCGGTTTCCCGGTGTTTCACGACTTCCGGAATGCCCGATACATCAGTTGCCACCACCGGTGTTTTAAGAAACATTGCCTCAATGATCACATTGGGGATACCATCCCGGTCACCGTTGGATGTAATAATTGACGGCATAACAAAAAGAGCCGCCGATGCTATTTCTCGTAGAACCTGGGTGTTATTTAGTTCACCGGCCATGGTCACACAATCGGATACATGTTCCTGTTGAATGGCTACCGACAACGATTCCCTTAGCGGTCCGTCGCCGATCAAAATCAATTCAAAACGAAAACCGCGTTTTTTTAATACACCACACGCACGGATCAAATAATTAAATCCTTTTTTTTCGACCAACCGCCCAACCGTTATTATTTTAAAAGGTAACGTTGGATCTTTTTGTGGTCGAATAAAATCATTAAAAATACTCGTAGGAATGCCATGATAATCTAGGTGAATTTTATGCGCTAGATCGTTATATGTCAAAAGCGTTTGACGATTGTAAGCCGTGCACGTTGATACAAATGATGCTTCAGAAAGTTTATTTTTCAGAGCGTTACGGTAAACGTAAATATCATTTGCATGCGCTGATGCGCTCCACGGTATGCCCGTTATCCGACTGACTACAAGAGCCACTTCAGAAACCCATCCCAAAAAATGAACATGTATGTGTTGCGTCGGTTTTTTTTCTATAAGATCAAGCAACCATAACGCATACGCCGATTTTTTAATTGCTTTCCATCGCTTACCTGCATTACGATGCGGAAGTAAAAACCATCCGGCAATGCATCGCACCGAACGCAACGGTCGTCGTAAGAAATACTTCAACGCCTCTTTATGTATTGTACGATCCGGCGATTCAACCGTATCAAGTATGCGGCCTGGATCGTCAAATGCATCCAGGGTATTTTTAGAAAACGTAACAACACGGATCGGTGTAATGCGACGCATCACTTCCACTTCGCGAAAAATAAATGTCTCCGATCGACGCGGAAAAACACCGATCAAATATAAAATTTCTTTATTCATGACTTATGCGATTTTCCGTTCGATTGGCCTCAAATAACGAAAAAAAACGCATAGTTCATCGTACTTTTTTTTATTTGGAAAATTCGACGGATTCGACAGAAAATATGTGGGCCGAGCGGCTGATTTCTCGTTTACGCCAAAAAATCTCAAATAACAGTTTATCATTGTGACGCGCCATTACATCCAACGAAAAATTATTAATCGTCCATTCACGGCCTTGTTTCCCCAGCACTGCGGTTTCTTCCGGACGGAAAATAAGTTTTTTGACGGCCTCGCTCAAGCTCTCCACATTTTCCGGAGCGATAAGCAAACCGCTATAACCGTCGCGAATGGCTTCCGTAATGCCGCCGACTTTCGTACCGATAACCGCTTTGCCACGCATACCGGCTTCGACAAAAACCAAACCGAAACCTTCAACGAATTCACGGGTGACACGACCCGACATGGCAAAAACATCCGCCACTGCATAATAATTTTCCAGCAGTGAAGCCTCAACATAACCGGCAAAAAAAACATGATTTTCCAAACCTAATTTTTTGACCTGCATTTCAAGATTTTTACGCGTGTTCCCCTCACCGACAATGATATAGAGTATTTCAGGAATTTCGTACCGCAAACGATGCACAGCTTCAATAACAAGGTCATGACCTTTGGCCTCGACAAGACGGCCGACCGTTAATACGATCTTTCGATTGCGCCATTGCGGCCAAAGCGTCAGCGCTTCTTCCTTTGTTTTTACAGCTGTCGGATCAAATGCGATACCATTGTATATGACTTTCAGCTTGGATTGCAATATTTTTTCAGGCATAGTATTACGAATCAATTTTTCGGCTTCATTACTAATCGTAACAATAGCGTCGGCACGTCGAATGAACAAGTTACCCAACCACGTCGATAAACCGGCGAAAAAGCCTCGAGAATTATCGGAGCGCAACATACCGCCACCGTGAATTGTACCGATCCAACGGCCGGGTAAAAAAGCCAGCACTGCCGTGGAGCGGCAACCTGCAAATGTTGAGCTCCATATGACATCCGGACGAAATTTCCAATAATGCCTTATAATAGAAATCGTCGCAAAGATAATGCGGATACCGTACCATGCCTCATTGGTTAACGGCATGCGTATGATCTCGTAATCGGAACGTTCAGAAATGATTTTTCGCTTATATTGAGGCGCCAGTAAACGAACCTGATGACCCTGATTATGAAGGCCCTGAGCAAGATGATGTGCGTAGGTCGCGCTGCCCCCGCTGGCCGGAAAAAATTTCATTGCAACGACAAGAATTCGCATACGACTCCAGTAAGAATAAATCCGTAAAATTGTTATTTAAATCACAATAAATAGGTAACACAGAATGAGTATAGGACTGCCAAATTAGGTACATATTAAATCATTATTAACGATTTAATATGTTTATTATATACATTGCCGATCTAACTCCACTTCTGTCAGACAGATATATCTCATACCCGTTATTCACATTTATTCCTTTTCCCAAAATTGACCTAATCATAGGTATGTACAAATCTTCAGGTGTTGGATTTCAATCAATTTTTCAAAGGAAATTCACTGCGACGACTTATCGAGCAATAGCTATGCCACACACATCTGCAATTGCCTCTAAAATTTTCAAGGAATTATCTATTATAATGACGTTATCATCGCTGCATAATTAGTTGAAATATTTCACACTGCCATAAAAAAATGGCATGCATGGATGAATATCGTACTAACCAGGTTTTATTTTCTTAGTGTAGAGACAATTGGCGGTGATCAATAAGCCAATGCGCCGATTGCATAATTACAATTAATTTTAAGGATTCGTACCTACTATTTATTCAAGATTCCCTGACTTAAAAAGCTATATGATATAATTTGTTACGAATGTATATTGAACCGCTTTGATTCAAAAAAGGTAATACAGAAGTCAAAACGACCGTTCGTTATTTATATTTAGAGTTCCATTTTTTTCACACTGCCATATTAAAATTACACACACCATGATTAATTTTTTTCGTTCTATCTTCTCCTCAAAACCCAAGCCTCCGGTAGCACCAATAAAGCCACATCGTGTAACGCATATCGGTAAATCACTTACGGACGATTATTATTGGTTGCGCGACAAAGAAAATCCGGAAGTTATTGCCTATCTGGAAGCTGAAAATGTATATACAGACGCCTTGATGAAACCTACTGAGGCTTTGCAAGATACGCTGTATCGCGAAATGCTCAGCCGCATTCAGGAGGACGACCGATCCGTCCCTGAACAAATCGGTGAGTTTCTATATTATTACCGGACGGAGAAGGACAAGCAGTATAAAATCTATTGCCGTAAAAAAAACGGCGAGGAAAACGAAGCCGTACTACTTGACCTCAACACTCTGGCCAGTCATACACCCTATCTTGCACTCGGCGCCTACCGTGTCAGTCCGGATCACCGTTGGCTCGCATTTACTATAGATCATGACGGATCAGAACAATTCACACTTTACATCAAAAATCTGGAAACCGGAGAATTATCCCCCGAACACATTCCGAATACGTATTACGGTTTGGAGTGGGCCAACGACAGTGCAACGATTTTTTATACGACGCTTGATCCAAGCCTTCGCCCGCATCGGGTGTATCGGCACAGTATCGGCTCAGAATTAACATCCGATCAACTTGTGTACGAAGAACCCGATGAACGGTACTATCTTGACCTTACCAAATCGCGCAGCGGGCGTTTTCTTTTGATAACATTGGCCAGTAAAACAACAACCGAAGTACATTTTTTGAATGCGGATCATCCCGACAAACCGTTTCAAGTATTTCAGGAACGTGTGCAGGGTCATGAGTATAACGTCGAACATTGGGAGGATCGCTTTTTTATCACGACCAATGATCAGGCTGTTAATTTTCGTCTGATGGAAACACCTGCAGATCGGACAAATAAACAAAATTGGCGCGAAGTCATTGCTCCGGGATTTTATAGTTATTCATACACGTACCAACGGCCTCAAAAGCATAACCATTCGCACGCAACCCGATCGAACTGAACATACCGTGCTTTTTCCGGAGCCCGTGTATAGTTATACGCCTTTGCGCAATCCGGATTACAACGCATCGTTTTTTCGTTTGAACTATACTTCGCTTGTAACGCCGTCCACGGTGATGGATTACGACATTAAGAAAAGAGAACTAACGATACGTAAACGGGAAGAAGTGGCAGGTTATGATGCCAACGACTATTCCAGCGAACGCATTTTGGTACAAGCGACGGATGGCACGTTAATTCCCATGTCCATCGTTTACAAAAAAGATCGCTTACCGAACAAACCGACACCGGCACTATTATATGGTTACGGTTCGTACGGCATTTGTATTGATCCGCAATTTGCTTCGCATCGCATCAGTTTACTGGACCGCGGTTTTGTTTTTGCCATAGCTCATATTCGCGGCGGTGATGATCTCGGGCGCAAATGGTACGAAGACGGAAAATTTCTTCACAAAAAAAATACATTCACCGATTTTATCGCCTGCGCAAGGCATCTGATTTCGCAAGGCTATACGACACCCGCTCAATTAGCCATTATGGGCGGAAGCGCCGGCGGTCTTCTGATGGGCGCCGTGATCAATATGCAACCCGATCTCTTCGGAGCGGTCGTAGCCCATGTTCCTTTCGTGGATGTGGTCAATACCATGCTTGATCCCAACCTGCCTCTGACCATCACCGAATACGAAGAATGGGGCAACCCCAATGATCCCGCTTATTTTGACTATATGATGTCTTACGCGCCTTACGAAAACGTTAAACGTCAAGCGTACCCTCATATCCTCGTAACGGCCGGACTGAATGATCCGCGCGTAAGTTATTGGGAGCCGGCCAAGTGGGTTGCCAAACTGCGGCGTATGAAAACCGATCGCAACGACCTTCTAATGCGCACCCACATGGATTTTGGCCATAGCGGCGCTTCGGGTCGTTATGATTATTTGTTAGAGATCGCTTTCGATTATGCTTTTATTATTGAAAAAACCAAACCATCCGGACGTTCTTGATATGACGTGGAAAAAAGTTTTACTTTATTTTTTTATCGTACTGTTTTCGGCAGCCACCGGCGGCGGGATCGTCGGTTATTATGCGTATGAAAAATATTACCGTCCTATGGATCTTGATTTATGGAAAACACGCAACGCATTAGCCGAATCCCATGCGCAACTCCAGGCTATTTATCCCGAATACGAACACGCGAAACAATTTGCCGACTCGCTGCAAACATTCATTCCACTGCAGAGCGGGCTTAATTATCCGATGGAAAGCGAACGTCAGTATTATTATCACGACAAAATGTTTAATATCATCTACGATACCAAACGTTATCTGGAGCAGAAACGTCGCAAACAGGAATCGCATTTTCTGGAATTAGTAGATCATGTGATGCCGCATGAAAAACATCTGCGCATGATCCTCGACAGTATCGGCGTAAAAACAAACGATACGCTTCATCTGGAAAAAAATGCACAGGCCATCATGGATTTTGTTCAGTGCATACCGTATCAATCCGAAAACCGTGCTTACACCAAAATGCCGCTGGAGACGTTGTACGAAGGCGGAGGGGATTGTGAAGATTTAGCTGTTCTAGCGTATTCGCTACTTACGACGGCCGGCATTGAAGCGGTACTGGTCGTACCCACACGTACGATTGCCTCCATAGATCATGCAACGGTCGCTATTCATGGAAATTTTACAGGCCAATATATTGAACATAATCAGAAGCGTTTTTTTATCGCCGAATCCGCCGGCACGACCGACGCACGCAAACCCAAACGTTTTAAAATCGGTCGCGCGGAAAAATACAACATTTCACTCGTACTCGGTGACAGCCTCGAAGTTGCCAAACACGAAGTGGACTGGATCATCAAAGAAAAACTGCGAACCCGGTAAACAACCTCAATTGCTTTTACAAACGGCAATCAGTTCTTTTGAGTTTTCATCAAAGGCCGTACGATCAAATCCGCCGTACATTGTCTCCAGCGCCAACCCGCTCCGGTAAATCAAATGCTCCAGTTCAAATCGGAAATAATAACGTACCCGAAATGACCACGATTCATCGTGCGTCGTACCGTTTTCATCCCAGACATAACGCATCGTCACATGATTGATTTGGTGCATGAAATCCGGGACGACAGTGGTAAATCGTTTGAGACGTTGACCCGGCGCCCATTCCCCGTCGAAATCCAACGTGGATTCACGGCCTTGTGAGCACAATACCGGGTCCGGATTAAAAACATCCAAAATTAATGTACCGCCGGGTTCCAAATGATCTTTGATGCAGGCTAACGCCGCAAGTTGCTCATCCACCGTACGAAGATGCGTGAAAACGCGAAACGGCGCGACAATCAACGCAAAACGGCGATCCATCGTAAAATCGCGCACATCCGCGACACTCACACGTTGCTTTTCTTTGGCATCAAGTTTGGCTTGTAAGGTGCGAATCATCGTTGCACTGGCATCCAGTCCGTAGATATCCGCACCGGCACGCAGCGCTTCCATAAAAAGCCGCCCCGTTCCCACGCCGACTTCCAAAACAGAGCCTTGCGCGCGGGTTGTTTCTTCGACGTAAAAATCATGATCTATGGATGTACGTATTTTGGCATACACCGTATCATAAAATCGTGCTACAAATTCAGGATAAGCCGTAGAAGCCGACATAGGTATCTCCTTTGGAGTTGGCTATTGAATAATGAAAACTATTGGGTTAAATTTACGGGTGCAAGGATAATTTTATCAATTTATCAAAACTGCTTTTCTGAAAGAACTATAATACTTATGAGCATAACCCATCGCACCATCAAAAAAATTCTCATCGCCAATCGCGGTGAGATAGCCATACGCGTCATCCGGGCATGCCGGGAAATGAATATAAAAACTGTCGCCGTTTTTTCCGAAGCGGATCGTACGGCGGCACACGTTCGTTTAGCGGACGAAGCCTATTGTATCGGCGAACCGCCGTCCAATAAAAGCTATCTGCGCATGGACAAAATCATCGAAGTTGCCAAAAAATCCGGCGCGGATGCGATTCATCCCGGATACGGTTTCCTCAGTGAAAATGAAGATTTTGCCGATCTGGTCATTCAAAACGGTATTATTTTTATCGGCCCGTCGTCGGAAGCGATGGCGCAGATGGGCAGTAAAACCGCGGCCAGAACGCTGGCCAAAAAAATGAATGTTCCGACCGTGCCCGGTACCGAATCCGGTATCAAAGATAAAAACGAAGCCATCACGATCGCCGAAAAAATCGGCTTTCCTGTTTTGATCAAGGCGGCGGCCGGCGGCGGCGGTAAAGGCATGCGCGTGGTTCAAAAAATCGAAGAACTCAGCGAAGCGATCGATCGCGCACGCGGCGAAGCGCTCAATGCCTTCGGTGACGATACCGTTTTCATCGAAAAATATGTCACTAAACCGCGGCACATCGAAATCCAAATCATCGGCGATCAACACGGCAACATGGTGTATCTCGGCGAACGCGAATGCTCCATACAGCGCCGTCACCAGAAAGTGATCGAAGAAGCGCCCTCGGCCATCGTAACACCGGAAATGCGTAAACGTATGGGCGAATCCGCCGTTCGTTTGGCGCAAGCCGTCAATTACTACAATGCCGGTACGATGGAGTTTCTCGTGGATGCGGATATGAATTTTTATTTTCTCGAAATGAATACACGTTTGCAAGTCGAGCATCCCGTCACGGAAATGGTCACCGGCATTGATATCGTCAAAGAGCAGATACGCATTGCATCCGGCGAACCGCTTTCCTTCCGGCAGGAGGACATCCGCATACACGGCCATGCTATCGAAAGCCGCATTTACGCCGAAGATTGCGAAAATAATTTTGCACCGTCCATCGGCCGCATCGAACATTTGGAACCGTCGTACGGCCCGGGCATTCGCGAAGACAGCGGCGTTTTCGAAGGCGATACCATCCAGATCTATTATGATCCGATGATATCCAAATTAGCGGCCTGGGGACCCACACGTGAAGAAGCCATTAACCGCATGCGGCGCTCCTTGCGTGAGTATGCGATTGTCGGCGTCGAAACCACGATTCCGTTTTGTCTTTTTGTAATGGAAAACGAAAAATTTCGCTCCGGCGATTTTGATACCAGTTTCGTGGGAAAGGAATTCACTCCGGAAAAACTTCAGCATAAAGAAGAAAAAATGGCCGCCATTGCCGCGGCTGTTCATGACTTTGCAAAAAAACGTGATATGAAAATCAGTACGGACGCATTGACAGCTTCCTCTCCCAAATCCAGCCGATGGAGGCGAAACCGTAACTAAGGTATGTTTTAGCGGTATGCATAACAGAATGTGTGAAACATAAACAAAAAAGGCGGCTCATCGGCCGCCTTTTTTTATCATCATTTTCAAATATTACTTCGCTGCAGGCTCTGCGGGTTTTTCGGTAGCTTCCTG
>JABWCP010000037.1 GCA_013360215.1 bacterium
TAATAATCAGTTTTTGAAATATAATGAAATTACCAATCGACCGACGAAATTTTACGAAATTTACAACCAACCCTCGGGTTGGTTGTAAAACAACAAAACAGGACATGTCTACTTTGGTAAAAACCGGGCATTCCTATTTTGCCTTGACACGGATAAATACCCGGCTTGCCTCTCTGAATAAGTTTGTGTAGCATACACTTCAGAACAAAACGGGAGATTTTATGTCCGACGTATTTCTCAAGGCTCAATGGAAAAACCTTATCATGGCCAACTATGCCGTTGACCCATCGCTGCTCCGGCCGTATGTGCCAAGCGGCACGGAATTGGATTCCTGGAAAGGCACATTTTACGTCAGCTTGGTGGGGTTTTTATTTGAAGATACACGTGTACACGGTCTGTCGTTTCCTTTTCACAAGACATTCGAAGAAGTCAATCTGAGATTTTATGTACGGCGATTTGAATCCGGTGTATGGCGCCGCGGCGTTGTTTTTATCAAAGAGATTGTCCCGCGCAGTCTCATCACATGTATCGCCAATACAGTGTATCATGAGCATTATGCGACGCACGCGATGCGGCACCGTTTTACGTCCGATGCGCACTGCAAAACATTTGAGTATAGTTTCAAATCGGCTAACGGCTGGAATACGATTTCAGCGAAAACGAATACCGAATCAATCGCGATGGCTGAAGGTTCGGAACAGGAGTTTATTGCCGAACATTATTGGGGTTATACTCGCATCAACGAAAAAAAACTTGGCGCTTACGAAGTGCGGCATCCGCGTTGGGATATATATCCTGTGATGGATTACCATATCGCATGTGATATCGGAGGTCTGTACGGCGAACCCTTTGCCAAAACAATGGCCCGTAATCCGGATTCTGTTTTTGTGGCCAAAGGATCGCCGATCGAAGTAATGAAAAAAACCATTATAGAACATATCTAAAGTGACCACACGGTTAAACTTTTGTAAATACTATACGTCTAATGAATGCCGACAAAATCATATTTAACGGCATACAAGTTATCGTAATTATTTGTAAATAATCGCTTTGATTTTCGTGGTACAAGGACAAAAAAGGTCGTATAATCTAATAGTTTATAAGAATTGATATTCTAGGATCGTAAGGAAGGTGCCTTATGAAAGCCTCTTTTAAAAAAATACTCACGGTTTTGGTTTTTTCGCTGATTTGGAGCGGATGTTATACGGCTGTACGTCAATCGGGGGGGTATTACTCCGAGTTTGATCATGCCGATGCAAAACAACCGGAGATAACTCAAATTCAGTCATCGGATGAAGACTCATCGGTTCAGGATGAAGAAGTCACTCCATCCTACGACGAAGATCGTGATATTTATATTCAAAACTATTATGGCCCGGAATATCCATATCCTTATGGTTACTGGACACCGGGTTGGGTAAATTATCGTCATCCGTATTATTACGGCGCCGGGATGTATTTTGGCCCGCGTGTTCGACTGGCCTATGTCGGAACGTATTGGGGTTATGGTTATTACGATCCTTTTTATGATCCGTATTATTACTACGACGGATGGTGTTATTATCCGACCGGTTACGGTCATCATGATAATAATCCGATACATCCGTCACAACAGCGTACGTATGGTGGGCGACGTGTCTATACCGCATCGTCAGCGCCTAATCTTCCCGGTATTGTGGGGGTCAGTGTAGCCTCGTCAGGCGGAGGCACAACGCAGCGCATCTATCGTACCGGCAATCGCACCTCCGGTGAGTCTAGAATTGACCAAGACCGTGTGCGCCGAAACTACCGTAAATATTACGGCTTTGAAACGGGTGATAAGGCTGTCAATGCGGAAGCTGGCCGTAAATCCCGCAATGCCAATCGTGAAACAAGCACGCGTAATAAAGAAACACGCGAAACCAGACAAGTACGCGATAATAATTCCCGCAATAATGGCGGAGAACGTAACGCGCGTTCCGGTGAAAGAAACAGCGGACGCTCCGGTCGTAGTGAAGGCCGATCCGGCGAAACCCGTTCTTCCGGGAAACGTTCGGCGAGAAATTAAATTATGAAATACATTGGTCTTTTAATCACAATCCTTGTGTCATTGTACAGTAGTGCGTGTTATACCGTTGTCGGTGTTTCCCGTTCGGATGATCGTATCCAAAACGAAGCAACCGAATCCGAGCCCGATTTTGCCGCTTACGATCCGTATGGTGTTACACCGTCGACGATGTGGGAGTACTATTACGAAACACCGTTTCCTTGGTGGTATGTGCCGTATGCGGATGAATACGATGCGTTTGACGATACGACAACGGCTACTGATCCTACCGAAACATCATCGTATTCGTCATCACGCAGAAATTACGGGAGACGCCGTGCGGCGCTCAATGACGCGTCGTCCGGGTCTTCTGTTTCGACCGGTTATGCTTCACCCGTTTATAGCCCGGGTGGAACGACGCCGTCGTTTGTACCTTCGTATTCTACCGGATCAAGCGCTTCCTATAGTAGTCCATCCACGCCGGTTAAAACAGACTCTACAGTACAATCCGGATCCG
The DNA here is from genome assembly GCA_013360215.1 of bacterium. Taxonomy (NCBI): domain Bacteria; species bacterium. The sequence goes on from JABWCP010000037.1 coordinate 2,544, forward strand.
GTAGTTCGGATTCTAATTCTAATTCGTCCACGAAGACTCAAGATACGAACAGAAAAAGAGGTTACGGAAATCGCAGAACTGCGAAAAGCGGAGACAAGAAATAACTGAGGTGATATACATGAAGTTTTTATCGTATGGGATGAGTTTATTTTTTTATTCATTTATTTTGTTGGCACAAAATGAAAATAATGCTGTGCGGCCTTTTATGAACGAATTTGGTCCCGGTGCGCGGGCATTGGGTTTGGGTGGAGCTTATTCTGCAATTGCCGAAGATTATACCGCCGTATATTGGAATCCGGCAGGGCTTGCGCAAATACGTAAAATGGAATTTTATACAGCGTTTGCGCATCGAAATAATACTAATGCCATCACATACCAAGGTACGCGTACAGAGACATCCAACGGTTTTACAAGCATGAACGCTTTAGGATTTGTATTTCCGGTTCCCACAACGCGCGGAAGCCTTGTGTTGGCTTTCGGTTTTCATCGCGTCAACTCATTTGACGATTACAATCGCGTGACCGGTTCGCCGATGATCGGTAATATAAGTTTTGATCAGGATGAAAAAACTACAAATACCGGTAGCCTTAACCATTGGAGTTTTGCCGGTGCGCTTGATCTGACGCGCAATGTTTCAGTCGGTGCAACACTCAATATTGTTACTGGGAAAAATGATCTAAGTGTAGATTTTTTTCAGGATGATGAGATTGCCATGCTTGATGACAGCATTGCTACAAAAGAAGTATCCTTCGCTGAAAAACCGGACTATTCGGGGTTTAACTTCAAAATCGGAACTCTATTTCGCCCCGCAAAAAACCTGCGTGTTGCTCTCACGGTAACGGCACCTACAAAAATCACAGTTTCAGAAAATTACTCCGAATCCACGACCATCAAAACGGACAACGACGGATATTATTCGGATTCATGGTATGAGCCCTACAAGTATCATATTACAGCGCCTTGGAAATTTGAGATTGGCAGTTCATACAAATACAAACTTGCACTTTTTACAGGCTCTGTCGAATGGGTGGATTGGCAACAAACACGATTCAGTTCTAATATATTTGATGCCGATGGAAAAAATATAGACGATGCGATCAACAACGCATTACTCAATGATTATCGTACATCGGTAAATTATCGTATCGGCACAGAGATGGTAGTCCCTCAGATCGGTTGTAAAGTTATGGCCGGATACGCTTACCAACAATCGCCTTATAAAAATGGCCTTGAGATCGTTAATAGCGATCACCGTTATATTTCTGTTGGTGCAAGTTTTCTCTTAGACGAACAGGTTAAAATAGACGCTGCTTACCAATATGGATGGTGGAAGCAGGCAACAACCGATAATTTATTGGCCTATGGACCTTCGCCGGATTATTATAACCGGTACACCTCTGAAAAAATAACATCTAAAAAACTTCTGCTCAGTTTAAGTTACCGTTTTTAGCCGATGAAAATAAAAAACTATCGTTTGATCATACACGGCGGAATTATTTCCGCCTTTTTATTATATAGCTTCACGCTTTCAGCGCAGGTACGTCCTTTAGATCAGGCGATATTGCGGCCCGGATCAGGCGCTTATTCCGATGTGATGCACATCAAGGGAGAAACAATCAAAGCTATGGTGGCCGCCTTGTCTGCGGATTCTATGGAAGGACGTGCGACGGGAACACGTGGATTTGATAAAGCCGCACGATGGGTGAAAGAATTTTTTGTTCAACACGACATTCAACCTTTACCCGGAGGATATTTTCAGGATTTTACGGTACCAACTTCTGTATTAAAAGAACGGCTGCATTCAAACGAATGGTCAAGCGAAACGGCTTCGACAAAAAACATTATCGGGTATATAGCGGGAAATGATTCTCTCCGGCGCGATGAGTTTATTGTTTTAACGGCACACCTGGATCATCTGGGAAAAGAAGGCGATTCGATCTATGCCGGGGCTAATGATAATGCGAGCGGGGTTGCATCCGTGTTGCAGATTGCGCGATGGATCAAAGAATCCAAAACCGGTTTGGGGCGTTCGGTGGTTTTTATTTTGTTTAGCGGCGAAGAAGCCGGTTTATTAGGGTCTTATCATTTTGTAGAAAACCCATGGATTGATCTTAACAAAATCCGCCTGTTGATTAATCTTGATCTGGTTGGTTCGGGTCGTGACGGTATCATGTTACAAGGATCGGAAAACTATCCCGATTATGCGGTGCGAATAAAAAAAATAAATGATGAGTGGTTTGGTTTTGAAATGAGTACGCGACCTAATTCGCCGAACTCAGACCACTATTATTTCAACAAAATAGGATTACCGGCATTTTTTGTGTATGCCTATCGTGGCACAATGCCCTACCATGCACCCGGCGATACCTCAGAAAAGATTGATGAAAAGGTTTTAGAGAATGTTACCCGATGGGTTGCGGCGATGATTGTAGCATTTGGAAACGAATAACCCCGAAATATTTTTACGTCGTTCTTTACGATCCGAAAAAAATACTTCGGGGTTTTTTAGCTATACAGTTTACTTTCTCGGAACTGGTACCGGCACGGGTTCAGGTTGCTTTCCAAAAAGTCGTTTTAAGATTTCTATCAGTTGTTCCATAAACCTTTGATTTTAGTTTCGGGCAAGAATGCGTATGTCGCCACCGGAAGTGTGTGCGCGTATCAATTCGCCGCCGCCGTTGATTGTGCCACGTACTTTGTTTTCACGCATTTTCCCGTTGACCATGATCGGTAAATCAAACTCAACCTCACCACCGCTCGTGGAGGCGTCTATCGTTGCGGCAATGTTTTTGGGGAGATACAGCGCGATGTGACCGCCTGATGTTTCCACATTAACGCCTTTATTGTTACCGCTCACGTATACCTCAATATGTCCGCCGGATGTTTCAGCATTGGTGCGACCGTTGATGTCTTCGATACGGATACTACCGCCGGATGTGGAAACATCCAAATCGCCGTTAATATTGCTCATACTCACATTTCCACCGGAGGTTCTCAAGTTGAGATTACCTGTCGTTGATTTGGCACGAATATTACCACCGGAAGTTTTGAGTTCGGCATTACCATTGATATTCGTCAAATCAAGATTACCACCGGATGTCCCACCTTGGATTAACCCTTTTACGTCCTGAATGGTAATATTTCCACCGGCCGTGCCTAAAGAAACATTATATTGCGAAGGAACATTGACGATATAATCAACATCCATTGAGTTACTATTATGGCCAAAGAAATTGTTTTTTCTCATCCAGTTGCCGCGAATAGTCACATCATTACCTGTTTTTTCCGCCGTAATTTCAAAATCTTTAAGGTCGTCATCCGAACCGCGCATACGCGCCATGATAGAAACCTTGTCATCGGAAGAGCCCACGATTTTGATCGAACCAAAGTCTGTAGTCAAGGTAAGTTGGCCGCCCGGTGATACAGGAAATGAACGTGTAAATTCTTTGACTGCAACGACCGAACCCGATGCTGCGGTGTTATCGGTCGCCGAAACAGTGAAGGCTACCAACAGTGTCAGCGTGAGAAATAATTTTTTCATATACATCCCTTCTCGTTTTTTGGACTTTTTATAAAACGAGATTCGGCGGAAAAAGTTTCGGAAATAAATTTGTATTTCGAACCAAGCCCAAAGGCCAAAAAAAAGAGGCTATCTTAAGACAGCCTCTTTTTATGTCGTAATTTTGATTTTAAATTACTTAACGAAATTCATCACGTCTTTATTGACGACGGGTGTCCCTGATGAATAATCGTAAAAGCCTTTGCCGTTCTTACGGCCATAAAAGCCCGCTAAAAACATTTTGCGAAGCAGCGGGGGGCAAGAATACATCGGTTCGCCGTATTCTTTGAACATGATTTCAGCGATACGGTAGGTCGTGTCAATGCCGACGAAATCTAAAAGCGTCAGCGGACCCATGGGATAACCGCAACCGAGCATCATACCTTTGTCGATATCTTCGATGGAAGCGATGTTATTTTGTACGGCACGGATCGCACCGAGGAGATAAGGCACTAAAAGGAAATTGACCACGAATCCGGAATTGTCTTTTGTTGCGATCGGTGTTTTACCAAATGCTTTGCCCAATTCGAAAGCCGTATTAAATGTTTCTTCCGACGTACGTACGGCTTTTACGATTTCAACCAGTTTCATGACCGGTACCGGATTGAAAAAGTGCATACCGCAGAAACGGTCGGGGCGATTGGTTGCGGCGGCCATTTCCGTCACGGTAAGGCTGGATGTATTGGAAGCAAAAATCGTATGCGGAGGACAGATCTTATCAAGATAAGCATACGTTTCGTTTTTTATTTTTACATCTTCGATAATGGCTTCGATGATAAAATCGCAGTTTTTCAGATCATCTAAACTGGTCGTGCCGGTGAGATTAGCGATGGTTTTATCTTTTTCTTCGGCCGTGATTTTACCTTTGGCGGCATTACGTTCCAATTGTTTTTTGATATTTCCGACGCCTTTATCAATCACGTCCTGGTTTACTTCGCGAACGATCGTTTTAAATCCCGATGCAGCGGCGACCTGAGCAATACCGGCGCCCATAAGGCCGCAACCCAATACGCCGACGGTTTTGATGTCTTTGACTTCCATGCGAATACTCCTCTTGGATGGTTATGTTTATTTTTTTTGTATGATCTTCGTGCGGACGATCCACGCGTCGGGATAACCGGCTTGTTTGGCTTCGGTTCTCTTCATTTCGGCATCGTCGCGTTGTATAAAATTTCCCGCGCGAACTTTATGATATGGCGGTTCATAATCAAGATAAATTTCGCCGCTCAAACGAACGCTTACGGAGTCTCTTATTTCCAACGCTTCATAATAATCCGTTGTAGAAATGAGCTGTACCCGGTATCCGATCACAGAGGTTTCTTTACCGGAAGATGTAACTACAACTTCGGCCGGTTCGGTATAAGGTTGAATGGTTACTTCATATGTTCGCGGTTCGATGATCCACGGATCATTGAGCGTTGTAAAATCAAACGGTTTTACCGAATGGTCGTGCTGAGGAAGGGGCTGTATGATCGGGGACGGCTCTGCCGACGCGGTTTGTTTGACATTGTGCGCACCGCACGACAAAATAAAATTCATACTAAAAAATATGTATCCGATTTTCTTCATGCCGCCAAATGCGTTTTGAGATCAGAGAGACGTGGGATGATCAAATCCGGATTCAAGGTTGCCAATTCTTCGGTCGAATGCATCCCGGATGTTACGGCGATAACAAAAACATTTGCTGATTTTGCCGCTTTGATATCCAAAGGACTGTCGCCGATGTAAACCGTTGTTTCGGGTGTGCCGGCTAATTCCTCAATAGCTTTGATCAATCCTTCCGGATGAGGCTTGAGATGCGTGACGTCTTCGTACCCGATGACAATATCGAAATAATCATCCATTTCCTTTTCGATCAGCGTTTCCCATATCGTGGAGCGTCTTTTAGTAGAGACTATGCCCAGTGTATAAAGTTCGTTATATAAGAATTCCAGTGTTTCGCGCACACCGTCCAGCATGACCGTATTGCGAACCATAGCACCGGTATCGGCATGCTCCATAAAAAGAGATTTACACGTTTGTATTTTTTCTGCATCCGACGGGTCAATAAAACGAGCAAATGTATCTTCGAGCGAATAACCGATCATACGACGAATGGCGTCCGGGTGTCCTGGCGGCGCCCCCACTTTTTCCAGAGCAAAATTAACACAGGTGATGATACCTTCGGAAGAATCAGCAAGCGTATAGTCAAAATCAAAAAGAATTTGATGGATATTTTTATTCACCGATTTTAAAACGCTTAACTGTTTTTTGAAGTGTCGTGGTAAGGTTATTAAGATATTCGGCGGACTTGGCTATTTCGTTGATACCGCCGGCGATTTGTTGTGTTGCCGTATTGATCACTTTGACATTATCCGTGATCTGATCGCCCGTAACGGATTGCTCCTGACTCGAGACGGCTACCTGACTGACCATCATGGTGACATTTTTGAAGACGTCTGAAATTTCCTTCAAGCTGGACTTGGCTTCTTGTGAAAGACGTATGCCATTGGCGGCTTCTTCATTGCTACGTCCCATCAGATTGACAGCTTCGTTTACGTTGACCTGTATCTTGGATATGATGTCATTGATCTCGGTGGTGGAATGAGCCGTACGTTCGGCCAGTTTTTTGATTTCATCAGCTACAACTGCAAAACCTTTACCTTTTTCGCCGGCGCGTGTTGCTTCAATCGACGCATTAAGTGCGATCAGGTTCACTTGTTTAGTAATGTCGTCAATGATACTTACAACCTTAGTAATTTTTCGGCTGGATTCGGATAAAGAATTGACAACATTGGAAGACTGCTGAACCATGGCCAGCATTTTTTGCATACCGTCCACCGTTTCATCAATCACTTGCGAACCTTTATCGGCGCTACTCTGTGCGTGAATGGCCATTTCTTTGGTATTGCCGATATTGTGAGCGATCTCATAACTGGTTTTGCTCATTTCTTCGATAGCGGCGGTTACGCTGGCTGTTTGGCCCATTTGATCTTGTGCATTGCGCGCCATGTTTTCCGTACTCACGCCGATCTGTTTACTGGATGAAGATACAGCGGCGGTCGCATCGGCTACTTCGCGCAAGATCATGCGGAATGAGCTTAAGAAGCTATCCACGGTTTGCACCAATTGTCCGATTTCGTCCTTACGTTGCATATCAAACCGGGTATTCACACCATCGCGGTTGATCTTGAACGCAGCCTCACGTACCGGCAAAGCGATAGTCCGGGCAATGAGTGTACTAAACAAAATGCCGATTAACACTATAACTGTAGTTTCTATTATCAATGTCCATCTGGAATTTGAAAAATCATTTTCAAGATTGCTGACGCTTTTATTGATAAGTCCGGCTGTGATTTTTTTTCCATTGTCGCAGTAATCCATGACACGTTGATATGCCGCATCAAAATAAATATCTGATTCCGTTCCGGCTTCTGATTTTATTTTTTGCTTTTTCAGTTCTAAGCGTTCATCTGCCGCATTGACCATATCCACCAATGCATACCGAATGCTTGTGAGTATCTCAATCAAAGCCGTGTCTTTGACAGCGGAATACGTTTGATTATCACGAGTCCCGCCATCTAATAATACGGATGCGTATTCGATGCCACCATTCCAATGATTGTAAACTTCTTCCATACGAACCGAATTATCGCCGGACAACATTTCCTCAAACCAAAGGTGCCCCTTGGTCGTATGGTATTGAATTTCGACAATAGCGTTTTGCGCAGGTATCACATCTATTGCTGCTTTGGACATGCCAAACAAATCGGACATCTTGCTGATCGCAAAATAGGATAAGCCGATTAACATGGCGAGCAACGTGCCAAAACCGATGAGTAGTTTATACGTGATTTTGAGGTTTCTCATAAGCCCTCGTAGGGGTATATATTGTCTTGTATGTAATTATATAAGCTTGCGAATTGCCGTTGATGCTTTATTTCTACACTTGATTCACGATATGAATCGCATAGTTATTTTGGTAATGCAACAAACGAACACACTTTAACTATAAGACTATGAGCTATATTACAGCATTCGTCTTTGGAATAATTCTTGACGAAGTTTTGATTCTAAACAAGCAAATAACCGAAAATTTAACCGGTATCAAAAGAAATGCGTGTAAACTTACCGAATCAGCGTTAAAGATGCAAATAGGATTGTTAGTCACATCCGGTGGAGAGGAACGATTCGCACGGGCCTTTTATTTGCTTAAATCGTTAAGCAGGTCATACGTCAACGAGGTTAGAATTTATGCGACGAATTCAGACATCGCGACGGCTCTGTGTATGATACGAGTCAACAACGTGTCTCTGCTAAAATGTGTTTCATTGATAATGGCGTCCGGTATTTGATGAATAATTGTCTTGAAGAGTTCGGGCGCATGTAATGCCGTATTATATTGTTTTTTGGAAATTGACGGTACCTCAAATAAAACATGGTTATGGAAGAGCTCAAGAGTTTGTTTTACTCCCGGTTGAAATAAAGCCAACGCGCCATGATCAATGATCCATATTTTATTATGGGTATCGCGAAGCAGATTATTTGCGCTGTTGGTTCTGTCCATATTCATAAAAAACAGGTCAATCGTATACAGAGCGGATACTAAAACCGGGTCCGCTAATAATTGATTATCAAACGCGATCGGAGAAGAGTCCGGTATATAGCTAATTCCAAGATTCCAGCCGAAACTTTTCTGAACGATGTCGTCAAACTCATCGCTACCAAACGTCCAAGGCAAGTTATCCGGAATTTGTATCCATCGTGCGTCGGGTATGGGCCAACCCAATTGCGATGCGATGCGGGATACAATAAATTCAGAAACAAGGCTGATAGCGCCGTTACCGGAACCGCGCATTTTCAGGACGTAAGTCTGCGCGTTTTCCGTTTCGATCAAGGTTGGGAATGAACTGCCTCTATATTGCTGTATAAATCGTTTAAGTTTCAAAATTCATTGTCATGTTAAGATAAATATGCCAACGACAGGCTTGACGGGTGCCGTGGCATTGCTTGCTACAAAACTAAAAACAGTAATCTGATCTCAAATTTTTAGCATTCCCCGAAAGCCGCGTGCGGCGTAATACGACTCGGCGCCGTTGTGGTAGACAAAAACATGGTCGTAACGACGATCGCAGAATAGTGCACCGCCAAGTTTTCTGATTGGATCGGGTGTTTTTATCCAGCTGGAAGTTTTAGTGTCGAATTCGCCTAATTTTTGTAATTCCCTGTATGCTTCTTCGGTTAAGATGTCTATGCCCATGCGTGCAGCCACATCCATCGCGTTGTCTTTAGGTTTGTGTTCTTTGCGAGCGTCTAATGCTTCTTTATCATAGCATAGACTTCGACGTCCGGCGGGGCTTTCCGGCGCACAATCACAGAAAATATATTCGCCTGTTTTTTTATCAAAGCCTATGACATCCGGTTCACCTCCGGTTTCCTCCATCATTTGGAGAGGTTTTAATTTGCGTGCGTTTTTTTCCAATTTAGCGCAAATATCCGCCCATTTAAGGGTTTTGTGGCGATGCATATTTTGTGTAAAGCGCTTTTCCAACACATCCAAGAGTTGGGAGTGATTCTTTTTTGTCATTTTTTTTGGAGTTTAGTTTTTTAAAAATACGTTATAAAAATCCAATGAAATAACGGTTATCAATCGATTGATGATTCTATAAAAAATTTTGTACTAACTACAACAATAAATAATTTTTTAGGAAAAAAATTCAAGTAAGTTATCGAAGAATTATATTGAAATTTTGATATGCTCTCGGCTTAATGAATGATGTGCAAAATCGTCCTCAACGCTGTATGCGCAGATGAGCCAAAGATGGCTGCCTTTAATAAATGATTTATGGTATTGATCGCTGGATTGGCAAGGCATTGAGAATTTCAGAATCGTACCGACATCATTTTCAAAACATAGCGTATGATCAATAGTGCTTTGAATTCTAAGTCCTTCTACCTTTTGATGTACGCCTATAGAGGAGACATATTGATCTTCGACAATGGTTTTGTCTCTAAAGTAAGCGCCCATAACTAAGTTGGAACCAATAATCTCATTTTTATCATTAAAACCAAGCGCTACCCATCCCTTTGTCGGTGCAAAAACCTCAAAAAAGACACGATCATTTTTCAAATTCCATTTAATGTTCATGTTTCCTACAGAAATTTGCTTACAGGGCATTGTAAGTATAACCATTAGTAGAGTAGATAAATTTATCATGGTTTAGAGATTTCATTAAGAACATCTGTAAAATTACTTTACCCCCAATGCTCTACATACTGACCGTTATTTAAACGAATAATATCTATTATATTTATTTCGACTTCTTTTTGTGATGCCACTATTCCGAAAATTTCACCGGTATGTTTTCCTTTTATTTTTTTTCTAGTAGCAACCAAGTCCCCTTCAGCAATCTGGTCAAGAATTTCAACTTTTAGGTCTGAAAAACCTTTATGTAAAATATTATTGATAAAAAAATCAAAACTGGCCTTACCATTGGGTGCATTCGGCGGAGCAGAATGGTTAATAACTTGTTCGGATAACAATTGATCGAAAGAACTTTTGCTGGCGATTTCGATACACTCTTTGTTAAATTTTTGAACAATTGTTTTGTTAAGTTCCGACTGGTTTTTCATAATAACCCCTTTTTTTTTGAACAATCATTGTGCACAAAAATAAGGTTTTATAAAAAGAAGAGTTAGGCCAACCGGCTCAATTCCTATTCCTATGAGTTCATTTAGATGAAAAATAATTTTTAGGTGAAAATCCAAAATGTTTTTTAAAAGCTTTGGTGAAACCGGTATGAGTTTCAAAACCGAGTTGAAACCAGATATCGCTGGGCTTTGTTTTTTCGACCGTAAGCATGTGTACAGCTTTGTCCATTTTTCTTCTTAAAAGCCATGCATTGGGGGATATTCCGTATATTTTTTGGAAATGGCGTTTAAATGTAGATAAACTCAGATTGCACAAAAAGGACAGTTCATGAAGCGTGAGATTGTTTAAAGCGTTTGACTCCATCACGCTTCGGATCGTCATTTCAACTTGAGTGATGGATTCGGTCGTTTTAAAATTTAAGAAATTACGGGTATGATGCTCAAGCAGGTAAAGCAAAAGTTCTCTTAATTTCAATTGCTTCATTGATTCAGATAGAGTTCCATGTTTTTTTAAACTTAGTAGAAGGGAGTTTATATAGTTAATTATAAAGTCGTCTTTTCTAAAAGAAACATAAGGACTGCTCTGAATTCGAAGATTTTTCTTTAACGTATTTATTACACTCGCATATGTTACACAGAAATCAGCCAATTCTTCCCGGCTGAAAAAAATCAAAACACTTTCAAAGGGTCCTTGGCTTGAAATGTCAATTGTTGCAATACAATTGCCGGTCGTAAGCATATGGATTTCATTTTCATTCGCGTGAACAGTTTTTTCTGAAAAATACATGGTTTTATGTCCGCGTATGACCAGACTAATTGCATTCATTGTCAAAACGGATCGTTCTTTGATGCTATTTGTTTGAGCAAGGTAATGATGCATGATAACCGAACTTCGATTTTCGGATCCGCGGGAATTTTTTTGTGGAAGACTTATAGTTTTCATGAATGATTTTTATAAATGCAGTTTTTTTCTAAAAATTAGATTCAATCCATGGCGATATGAATACTTATTAAAAAAAGGAATTGGTATGAAAAGCAATGGTCATTCACTCTTAAAGATAGTTAATCATTATTATTTATAGCTTTTTCATCATCAGAATATCGGTTTGTATATCATCACCCAAACGAAAGGGATGCGAGCCAAACGCGACAAATCCGAGCTTATTATAAAATGCAATAGCGTTATCATTCTTTTCCCACACGCCCAACCAAACATGATCTGCTTTTGATTCTCGTGCTATATGCATTGCTTTTTCGTACAGGGAAAGCCCGACTTTTTTTCCTTGAAAATCGCGTCGCACATAAATTCTTTCGATTTCTAACGAATAAATATTTTTTGTTTCGGCTGACGATGGGCGGAGGTTTATTTTTACATAACCGACGATATCGTGTCCTGATTTGGCAAAATAAAACCGGGAATGAACATCACGCAATTCATCGGTAAGACGTTCAATTGAAAATGATTCGTCCAGATATTTCTGCATGTTTTCTTTTGTGTTTTGCTCGGAAAAAGTCTCATAAAACGTTTGACGGCTGATAAGTGTCAGTTTTTCTGCATCCTCCGGTATCGCTCTGACAATAATCACTTTATCCATGAATACATTTTTGAAGTTTAATAACAAAGCCTATTCGTTGGAACGAATAGGCTTTGGGTAACGCGCTATATTAAAAAATTATTTTTTAACTTCGTGACCGCCGAATTGGTTGCGCATCATAGCGAGCATTTTAGCCGCAAAGCTTTCCGGTTGGCGAGAGTGGAAACGCTCGAAAAGAGACAGTGTAATGATGGGTGCAGGTACGTCTTTCTCCATCGCTTCGAGGATAGTCCATCGGCCTTCGCCGGAGTCGGCCACCCAACCTTTGATACCGTCGAGCGTCGGATTTTTTTTGAGCCCTTCGGCGGTGAGTTCGAGAAGCCATGAGCGTACCACAGAACCTTGCATCCACAGATCGGCAATGCGTGCAATATCCAGTTTATATTCAGATGCTTTCATAATTTCAAAACCTTCGGCATAGGCTTGCATCATACCGTATTCGATTCCATTGTGAACCATTTTTACCATGTGGCCACTGCCATGTGCGCCCATGTGCGCCCAACCGTTATTGGGCGGCGCAAGTGTCGTCAGGATCGGTGAAAGGAAATCCACATCGGCTTTATTACCGCCGACCATCATGCAGTAACCGTTTTGCAGGCCCCATACGCCGCCGCTGGTACCAACATCCACATAACAAATACCTTTGGCTTCGAGTTCCTTGGCACGGCGTACATCGTCTTTATAGTACGAATTACCACCGTCAATAATGATGTCTCCTTTGCCGAGAATGTTAGCCAGTTTGGCGACGGTATCTTCTGTAGGCTTGCCCGCAGGAACCATGATCCATACCGCTTTACGGCCTTTGAGCTTTCCCACAAGGTCTTCATAGGAAGAAGCGCCGGTCATTCCTTTTTCTGTAAGGCCTTTCACGACATCGGGATTGAGGTCGTAACCGACGATTTCATGTTTATCGCGCATCAGGCGCTGTACCATAAAACCGCCCATTTTTCCAAGGCCGATAAATCCGAGTTGCATAAAATACCTCCGGTAAAAAATTGGTGGACTATAAAACGTTCAACGAATGATTTCAGTAGTTGTGGAAAGGCGCATGAATTTGATCAAAAGCGCAGATAAATGCAAAATGTTTTATGGTTGAACTGATACTGTTCTGACTCAATTAAAAAATAGTGCGGCTCAATGTTTTTTGAAACTTGACGGGTGCAGAGATTTTTGATCGTGGGATATTATTTTTTGTCATGTGATGCAATCGCCTCTACAACCTTACGAATAGTATCTGTATCAAAGCCGCGTTGTTGCAAAAATGCTGAAAGTTTAATCTGTTTTTTACGTTGATCGCTTTCGCGAATCGTTGCATACTTTTTTTCTGCTAACCGTAAAACCGACGGAAGATCGCTATCAGGTACAAATTTTTGCATTACCTGCCGAATCAAGTCCGGAGCGATTCCTTTTTTATTCAGTTCGTATGCCAAGGCGCGTTCACCCATAGCTTTTTTGCGTAGGCGGGACTGTGCAAATCGCATCGCAAAATCCAAATCATCTATGTATTTCTCTTCACTCAGTTTTTCCAGTACGGACGTTATGGTTTCATCATTATATCCTTCGCGGTGCAAACGATTTGAAATTTCTTCGCGACTTCGCGGGCGAAGACTGAGCCAACGCAGCGCGGCGGTCGTGGCGCGCCGTGTGCTATCCCAAAGCTGAATGCTGCTCCATTGTTTTTCATCAAGATCGGAGTCGTCATATATTCCAAATTTCACCAAGGTTTCGTAGAGTAATTCATATGAATCACCTTCTTCTGTCAAAACACAAACCGTTGCCGATTGATTACGTTTGACTTTCTTTTGTTGTATCGAAGCGATTTTCATGTGAATTTTATTTGGAATAGGGGTTTGTATTGCGCTCCCTGACGCTGTAATACGCTTTCATAAAGAGTCAGCGTCGGCATGCCCCACTCCGTTTCACCGATAAATTGATTGATGGCATTTTGCTGTGCAAGGTGGGCGGAAGGCCAATCACGCAATCTAGCCAAAGTGGCGTGGGGAATAAATTTTTTATCTTCCGTTGTCAAACCAAGGGCATTGAGCCGAATGCAAATTTTGTTTTGCAAACTTTCGATGGTCGATGATTTTTTAAAACCAATCCATAAAACTTTGGGATTTCCTTTTGTCGAAAAAAAACCAAGGTGTGTGGCGACTAAATAAAAGGAACCTGCTTCATTCAGATCCGATAGACCGCGTGTGATTTTGGGTATAGCAACCCGATTTATCTCACCGAGAAGAGCCAACGTGATATGAATATTGGTCGGATTTACCCACGCGATGCGTGCGTCGTTAAATAAGGGTCTTAAACGCCTCTGTTGTTCTGAAAAAAAGGAAAAGGCTTCGTTAGGAAAATCGAGCGCAATGAATGCGCGGATAGTTTCATTTTTCAACGATGCTGTAATTGAGTTGTTCTTTACTTTTGATCGTATCACCGGCTTTTTTAGCGTCTTCGCGCGTAGCGTACGCGCCGACCCATACCAGAATCAAATTTTTCCCGTTAACTGTTTTCTCTGAAAATTCAATCGGAGTGTATCCTTTTGCTGTCAGTTTTTGTTTTAACTCTTGCGCGTTTTTTTGATCGGAAAAAGCGCCAACCTGCAATCGGAATTTTTTCCCGGCGTTTATTTCCGTAGGGCGCACTGTATCGCTCGGGGCCGTCATGATGGCTTGTGTTGCTTCGTCGGATTTGGCCGCCGGAAAAAGTGTTTCTGCCGACTTAATGCATGATGAACCGGGATAATCCGTTCGTAGTTTAATCAAATTATCCTGCGCCAACGCATAACGGCCGGCCGCCGCGTCGTATTGGATCATACGATGATATGCTTCCGGTGCGAAAATATTTTTCGGATAGTCGCGAACAAAACGGAGATAAACCGCATACGCGGCAGCGCCATCGGTTTCATATGTGTTTTTGAGAAAAATCGCCTCGGGTGCTTTGGGAAATTTTTTTTCCATTTCCGCAATGAGCGTTTTAAGCGAATCAGTTTGTTCGCGCTCCCATAAGCCGATATACTTTTTTAGCCCCGGATCGCTCATGGTTTGGCCCGACACCGGGATAACATGCAGTAACAAAAATATGATAATCCAATTATGCACTTGGTGTACTCCGCTTAGCTTTTATAAGATAGATGGAAATACCAATGATAAGTGTCAAAATCAAAAGAAAAATAGATACCACTCCGGCCGGATTTTGATCTATGTGGCCTGACAAAGCCGATTGTACCACGATATATGTTAACCACCACATAAGAAAGAGCGCATTAAGTTTTATCAATGCCAAACTCATGCGCGTAATTCTAACGTTGCGGTGAATCAACATCGGTAAAGTGTCGCCGGGTTTCGGATGCAAAAAGGAAAGCGCTGTCAATGGGATGTATATTATAAGAACCGATAATGCAGGCAGAAGCCATAATGTATGTTTGGAGCCCCAATTGTCAGGATAACCCGACCAATCAAAATGAATGGCGATGCTTTCGGGTAATTGTTGAATATGGCCCATGACCAAAACAAAGGAGGCAGCGACGACAGCGATGCAAATTACTTCGATCCACTTTTCGTAAGAACTTCGAGGCATCGTTATATTGACGCGGCTCGTCACGGTATCTACGGATCGCTTAATACTGCAATAGCTGCAGCACCCGGGCCGGCGTGGGTTGCGATGACGGTAGATACATCGGTGATCAGGATATCATCGCGATCAATTTCATAATACCGGCTTAATTGCGTTGCATACCAATCGGCAATACCGATTGAGTTAGCGTGAGCGATACCAAAACGCGGTTTTTTTCTGTTTTTGGTGGTTGCTTTGACAAGGTCCATCACTTTACGCAGGGCATTGGAGTGACCGAAAGCCTTGGCGATGGGTACCACGGCGCCATCTTGTACAGTTAGCACTGGGCGAATGTTTAATAATTTGGCGATGGCTCCGCGTGCTTTACTTACGCGGCCGCCTTTGATGAGATAGTCCATGGTCTGCACGCTGATAAATACTTTCATGTTATTGCGGCAGTACTCCAGATGCTGAATGATTTTTTCAACCGGCGCGTTTTCGCGAATCATCGGCTCGATTTCTCGCACCATGACTCCGATACCGACGGATGCGCTCATCGAATCAAAACAAAATATTTTATCTTGGGCTACCTGACGTGCCATACTGAGGGCGCCTTGATACGTGCCGCTGAGTTTGGATGAAAGGTGAATGGAAATTACGTTTTTGTAAATTTGTAAAAGGCGTTCGTACGATTCTTTAAATTTAGCCGGCGTCGGTTGCGAAGATTTGGGATGATCCGGTGAAGACGTCAATTTTTCATAAAATTTCTTCGGTGTCAAAGTAAGGCGGTCTATATAAATCTGTTCACCAAAATGTACATTGAGTGGAATGACATGAATGTGATTTCGACGGATATATTCGAGCGGGAGATCGCAGCACGAATCGATGGCAATCGCCGTGTCTTGAACATTCTCGGAGTGCGCATTGAGAAACTGCTGTTTCATATCGTCTATTTTGGTAGAAATCACGTGTCCATGATCGGCTAATACTTCAAATACGTCTTCCGGCGTATTGGAGTGCAAATGGATTTTGACTTTTTTGGTTGAGCCGGCCACAATCAGGGAATCGCCGAACTGGTTGAGACTTTCGCGGATTTTTTCGCGATCCATGTTTTCGCCGACAAGCAGACATTCGGTACAAAACTGATACGTGATTTCTTCAAAGGCATGCTCATCAATGTGCGCTTCCATCGCTTCGTCTTCGGTTTCAGATAAACCTTGACGCTTGATATCGGAAATGCGTCCGTTTTCTATGAAGTCCAGCACGCCTTCGAGCATGGTCACAAATCCTTGCGCGCCCGCATCCACTACACCGGCTTTCGCTAAGGCGGCCATTTGTTTAGGCGTATTGGCGAGCGACTGTTTGGCATCGGCAAGGCTTTCACGGAATAATTCGGAAAAATCATCCGTTTTATCGGCGTTTTTTTCTACGGATTTTCCCCAGTCGCGTATGACGGAGAGTATGGTGCCTTCGACCGGATTGGAAATCGCACTCCATGCGGATTTTGTTGCTTTTTGCACGGCATCAGAAAATTTTTTGGTCGTGCATTTGGCGCTGCCTTGCAATCCTTCATTCATGCCTTGAAAAAACTGCGCCATGATCACACCGCTATTGCCGCGCGCGCCCATCAGAGCCGAATCAGCCAACACGATCGCCATCGAATCAATCTCATGCAATTCTTCTTTTTCGACCGTCTCTGCGATGTTTTTCAATGTGGACGCCATATTGGTGCCCGTATCGCCGTCAGGAACCGGAAACACATTGATGTTATTGAGATATTCTTTTTTGTTGATAACGTGATTGCATCCGGCGATCACGGAGCGTTTGAGGCGAATGCCGTCTAAATACTTGATTTTGAGTCTCAAAATATCCTCCTGTAGTCGGTATGAACAAGCCGGAACGCTGATTTGAATGGATTGAAGCGTTCCAAATGGAAGTGCAGTCAAAAAATTAGATTAAAGGCCAATGAAAGTCAAGCAATTGTAAATAATGTCATGGGAAACGGAAGCAACATCGTACCCCCCTTTGGATAGAAGGGAAAGAAGGATTGAGATTGGTGATAGAACATTGCAGGAAGTCTTGCGAGCGTAGCG
>JABWCP010000038.1 GCA_013360215.1 bacterium
TGATCGCTGCCGTCAATGTCGTCTTACCGTGATCCACGTGGCCTATCGTGCCCACATTCACGTGCGGCTTTGAACGGTTAAATTTCTCTTTTGCCATGGCATCTCCTCGTATTGAGTGTCAAGAGTAAGTTGATGTTGTTCGTGGAGCCTGAGATCGGAATTGAACCGATGACCTCGTCCTTACCAAGGACGCGCTCTAACCATCTGAGCTACACAGGCTTTGCAATACTGCATTTATCGAGCGGGAGACGAGACTCGAACTCGCGACATCTTGCTTGGAAGGCAAGAACTCTACCAACTGAGTTACTCCCGCAATTACATACAAAATAATTTTTTTTAAAGAGCTTTTTTCGTTGGACAAGTAGCCTTTTCTAAGTTCAACACATGCTACACTTAAGAGCGAAAAGCTAATAAAAATATATAGTTATCCAAACGAGGTGCAAATATATACAAAAAGCCCTCGCATGTCAAGCATTTTCTTGTTTTTGTTGCTTTTAATGGATGTTTAAAACGGTAGGAAATGAAAAATGTGTCAAGACCTGAAAAAATAGAAAGATTGCCTCAAAAGCTTAATTCGAACGTATAGAATGTGAAATTTATTTTTTTCAAAATTAAAACAAATACCACATCTGTCCGCTTTCAAAAAAGAGCTCTTAAGGCAACCTTTTATTTAGGCAAAATATCGCGAATTACTGATTTATCTGAACAAATTCCACTTTGGCCTGTACCGTGGAACCTTCGGCGTTAAGCAATACTAAACCGACATTAGCAGTTTCAGGAAATTCGGTTTCAAATGTAGCGTATTCTACCCAGTCGTCGGCGATCGTGCTGTAGTAAGCCGTCCAAGTATAGCCTTTACGCACAAGTTTGAGATAACCAAAATCCTTAAATGCTTCAATACTTTTTTCAGTGCGCGGTACTTCGATGCCGCCGGCATAACCTTCTACATACACATACGCGCCGTTATAAAACACAAACGCACGTACATTTTGATTGCCATTGTGAGCCGTAAGTCCAAACCCGGCACTATAGTAGCGCGACCAATCCATTTTTACTTTTACTATGGCTTCAAAATCCCCTTTTACGTTGGGTAACTCAAGGCGCGGGGCGCTCTTATTCGGTTCTTGCGGATTCCAATATTCGCCGGAAGCGATAGACACTGTCATATGGCCGTCACCCAGAAAACTGTATTTGGAGTTTTGATCTTGATCTGTCCATTTATAGCTCCCAAGTGATTTGGACTTGAAATCTGTAACCCCGCTTCCACCATTGGGCGCACTGTTAACCGTCGAATTAACTGAAGTCGCTTTTGTGGACGGTGTTGTAGAAACTGGCGTTGACGTCTTTGGCGATACGACAGGTTTTTCGCTCTCTTCTGGCGTGACCGCCTCCGTGGCCGGTTCTTCACCTACCTCTTCATCTACACGCACTATTATGACATCCGGATCTTTTTTCGTTTGCGCATTGAGCATTGCTACGGCACCCATCGCGGCTGAACGATTGCGATCCATCATTTTCTGTTTGGCATAATCTTTATCCAACGTTTCAATAGGAATAAGAGCTAAAACATAATAATATTTTGTTGCCGGATCCTGATAATAGGCTTCAAAACGTAACGACGTCATAGCACCTTTGACGTCTTTTTTGGGATATTTGTTACGAAGCAGTTTTTCGAGAGCTGCTTTAGATTTTTTTTCGGCTTTTTCTTTGGCTTTATCAGGCCGGCTGTCTTTAGCAACGCCTACGGAAACAAAATTTTCGGCCGAATAGGAACCGGGGTTATCCACCCAAGTCGGTTTTTGTGCAAATACGGACGAAGACCCAATCAGCAACGTCCCGAGCATCAAAAAAAACAAATTTCTTTTCATGTATGTCTCCTCTGAGTATAGTTCTGAACGGATATACATACTTAATGAAAGTATGAGGTAAACGATTGTATCATATTATCCAATCTTTCTTGCGTACGCGCTTCGGCTATTATACGCATGATCGGTTCGGTATTGGACTTGCGAAAATGAATCCATCCGTCTTCGAAAATAATTTTAACACCATCCACCGTATCTACGCGGCCTTTTTTCTGATCCTTAAGTATTTTGGTCATGACAGCATCGGCATCAATATCATGCAATTCGATTTTATCTTTTTTCATGATAAAATAAGGAAGCTCGGCTACACATTCTGAAAACGGTTTATTTTTTTGTAATACATACTGTAAGGCAAGAGCAATCCCGGTACATGCATCGCGGCCAAGATGAATTTCCGGTAAGATCACGCCTCCGTTACCTTCGCCGCCGATGACGGAGTCTATCTCTTCCATTTTGATGGAAACATTGATTTCACCAATACGTGTATGATGAGTTTGAACGCCGTACATGGAGGCAATTTGATCTATGCCCATAGTGGTAGATGCGTTGACGACAACCGGGCCCTTTTTGCGTGATAAAACGAGGTCCGTTGCGATCATTAAGGTCAATTCTTCACCGATGGCTTGGCCTTTTTCGTTGACCAATGCCAACCTATCAACATCAGGATCAACGGCAAAACCAATATGGGCTTGATGTTGGCGAACCGTTTCTTCGAGTGCTTTTAGATTATCAACAGATGGCTCCGGATTACGAGGAAACACGCCATGCGGTTCTTCATTGATCACCACTACGTTACACCCCAGTTCTTTGAGAAGTCTGGGCACGATCACGCCGCCTGCGCCATTCACGCAGTCCACTACAACTTTAAAGTTACGTTTTCGCAGCGCCTCCACATCGATGTATTCTAGTTCTAGAATATGATCAATATGATTTTGAATGGCGTGATCATAATAGTTGATTTTTCCGATGCGATCCCATGTTGCAAGCAAGGTGGATTTACGATCCGCTATTTCGAGTACCTCATTCATCTGACTCTGTGTCAAAAAACGCCCCCTAGGTCCGATCAGTTTCAGCGCGTTCCATTGGATGGGATTATGGCTTGCAGTGATGGCAATACCGCCGTGCGCGTTCATATCATTGACTGTGATCTCTACCGTCGGCGTAGGTACTATACCGATGTCTACGATTTTACATCCCGCGGCAAGCAATGTACCGGTCACGAGTGTTTTGACCATCTCGCCGGACACCCGCGAATCCCGACCGACAACAACCGTACCGCCATTACACCACGTGCCAAAAGCGGCCGCGTATTTTGTGATCACTTCCGGCGTAAGACTTTCACCGATGATACCACGTATGCCGGAAACGCTAACCATCAGCGTTCCGGTTTCTTTTGGTGCGGTGTGTGAAGACGGTTTGACCGGTAGTGACTTGTTTCCGTTTCTGTATTTTTCAGAGAGTATCTTTGTTAGTCGGCCTTTAGATTGAATTTGAACAGTTTTTCCATCTCCCCCAGAGGCACCGTTATGTTTCTTCTTTAGAGGAAGGTCTTTGGTCGATCTTGATTTCGCTTTTTGGGGTGTTTTACTTTTTTTCATCGTTGAATTTCTAAAAAATTACATCGACACGAGTTCGTTTACTTTTGCTAATGCAGCATCCAGTTTGGAAATATCCTTAATACCAGCCGTTGCCGAATGCGGTCTGCCCCCGCCGCTTCCTCCGGCTATTTGTGCAATAGCTTTTACCAGATTTCCGGCGTGCAGTTTTTTATCACGGATCAGATCATCACTGACCACACAAAGGATCGTATCTTGGGTGGCGAGGACACCTACACCGGAAGTCAATTTCTCACGCAGCTGATCACCCACCGCACGCAATTCCGTTCCTGACGGCAATGTTATTTTGCGAGTAATTACTTTAAATCCGTTAACCATAACGGCGGATGCAATCAAACCGTCTAATTGGCTAGTCACACTTTGCAGACGAAGATCCGACAGTTCTTTTTCAAGAAGTTTACGATCATTGATCAAAGATTCGATGCGTTCCGAGATTTCTTCCGGTTTACAATTGAGCGTGTGCCGTAATGATTCTTGCAATGCATATTGATTTCGGAATAATCCCTCCGCGACGGATCCGGTAATGGCTTCAATCCGGCGCACACCGGAGGCGATGCTGGATTCGGACACGATTTTGAAAAAACCGATTTTCCCCGTCGAGGGCACGTGCGTGCCGCCGCAAAATTCTTTGCTGTATTCGCCAAACTGCACCACATTGACAAATTCACCGTACTTGTCTCCGAAAAACGATAACGCGCCCATTTTTTTCGCATCGGCGATCGGTATATTGCGATGGTGCTGCAAAGCAATGTTTTCAAATACTTTTTCCTGCACCATGGTTTCGATTTTCTTCAACTGGTCATCCGTGATTTTTTCAAAATGCGAAAAATCAAATCGTAAACGATAAGGCTCAACTACGGAACCGGACTGATGAACGTGTTCACCGAGAACTGAACGCAGTGCCGAATGCAATAAATGCGTGGCCGAATGATTTTTGATGGTCGGCTCGCGATGATCTTTGGAAACGGAAAGCTGTGCGGATGCGGCTGACGATAATGAAAAATTCTCAAAATCATCCGCAAAATGCACGACGTCATCCCCCACACGCTGCGTATCCCAAATTTCAAATACATGGTTTCCGATCGTCACCGTACCTTTGTCACCGACCTGACCGCCGGACTCCGCGTAGAAAGGCGTTTGATCAAATACCATTTGTATCAATTTACCATCACGGAAATATTTCAACGGTTTGGCCTGACTTTCCAAAACATCATACCCGATAAATTTGGTTTTAACCTCGGATCCGAACGTTTCCCATTTTATCTCTTTATTGATAAATATTTTTTTTCCTTCGTCACGCGAACGTTGTTTTTGCGCCTTCATTTCTTCCGTAAACTTTTCTTCATCCACAGAAAGGCCGCGCTCGGTCGCCATCACACGCGTCATATCCGCCGGAAATCCGAACGTATCATAAAGTTTGAATACATCCGCACCCGGTATTTGTTTTATGCCTTTAGATTCCAATTTGCGTGCCATGTCTTCAAAAACTTCGATACCGCGATCAAGTGTTTTATTAAAATTTTCTTCCTCGGTTTTGATTACGCGCTCGACAAACTCCTGTCGTGCACGGATTTCAGGAAAAGCATCACCCATCGCACCAACGACATTGGCAACAAGCTTGTAAATAAACGGTTCATGCAATTCGAGTTTACGACCATATAATGCAGCCCTCCGCAGAATGCGCCGCAAAACATAACCTCGGCCGTCGTTGCCCGGAATAGCACCATCCGTTATAGAAAACGTCAACATGCGGATGTGGTCGGCAATGACACGAAACGGCGCCTGAATCGCGGATTCGGCGTAATTTTTTCCCGCTACTTTTTCAATTCCTGAAATAATATCAGTAAACAAATCAATATCGTAGTTCGAAGTTTTACCCTGTAAAACCCGTGCAACGCGTTCAAAACCGGCACCGGTATCAACGTGTTTAGCCGGTAGTTCAGTCAGGCTGCGATCGGCATTTCGATTAAACTGTATGAACACCAGATTCCAGAGTTCGATCACTTCGGGTGACCCGGCATTGACCAATTTGCCGCCATTCCCGTCCGGTGTAAGATCAATATGTATTTCTGAACACGGCCCGCACGGTCCCGTATCGCCCATTTCCCAAAAATTATCTTTTTCTCCAAATCGCAAAATATGATCCGGATTGATATCCGTAACTTTTTTCCAAGTTTCGACCGCTTCATCGTCCGTCTTGTACACGGTTGCATAAAGGCGATCTTTAGGCAACCCCCACTGCTTCGTAAAAAGTTCCCATGCCCACTGTATCGCTTCGGTCTTATAATAATCCCCAAATGACCAGTTACCCAACATTTCAAAAAATGTATGGTGGTATGTATCGTGCCCTACTTCTTCGAGATCGTTGTGTTTGCCGCTGACGCGGATACATTTTTGCGAATTGGCCGCTCGTGTATAGTCTCGTTTTTCGGTACCCAAAAAAATGGGCTTAAACTGGTTCATCCCTGCATTAGTAAAAAGTAACGTCGGATCGTCATTAGGAACAACCGGACTGGATGGTACAAAACGATGCCCGCGCTCTTCAAAAAAACGGATAAATTGACTACGAATTTCTTTCGCCGTAAGAACATGTGCCATGAAATCTATTATAACTCCAAATAATTGATTTTACAGATATAAATATATAAACGCTATGCGGATTATCAAAACAATTTCAAATAAAATCGGCAATTTAGACCTTGCGTGCGATTAGTCGCACAAAACCTTTAGACGTTTCGGACCATGTTATTCGCAGACCGTTGGACTCCAAAACCCCTTTCATCCAATCCACCGAGAGCCTCAATTTAGGATAAACACTTATTTTATGCTCCCATTTTTCGCTAATCCTGATATTTAAAATATCGTGCACATAAACTTTTTCGGGAGCATACTCAACAAAACACGTAAATATCTTTTCTGCATCTGATCGAACCGGAATAAACCGTGAAACACCTGAAAGTTCCACGCTGTAATCGCGAAAAGATAAAATAAAGGAACCTCCGGGAACTGTTTTTTCGGAGCATAGTCTGATAGATTTATAAATATCTTCTTTGGAACCAAAGTGTGTAATCGTATCTCCCATACAAACAATTACTTCAAATTCTTTTGTTGTAACTTCTAAAAATCTTAGAATATCCGAATTATAAACTTCAATTTTTCGATCTTTAGTACGTGCTCCCAATTCGGAGCAAAGTTTATCACTTATATCAACACTCAAAACATCAAAACCTAAATCATTTAGTGCTAATGTTTGAAACCCGCTACCTGCTCCCAAGTCCAAAGCTGTACCTTTGCTGGATGGGATAATACCTTGTTCCTTAAAAAACTTAAGATTTTCAGAGTATTGGGCATCAAACCCGCCATACATCCAAGTATAGACATCTGCCAATAGCTGGTCGTAATGTCTTTTGACAATTTCTGACATATCTTTTTTTTAAAACTGTGCGAAGTAAGGCTTAAGGAGTGTTTTACGGATTACAGTTGCTTTAAGAGCGTCTCTATATCCAGTCGGATATCTTCGATCAGATGATGTGCTTTTTCCCTATTATTATTGTTTTGAGGAACCGGTACAACCGGGAGTTGTTCTGTATCCCCCAACATTCTTTTTTTGGCGCCTTCGATCGTAAACTTATCCTCGTACAGTAGTTTCTTTATTTTGAGGATATTATCTATGTCGTCTTCCGTATAAACTCTGTTACCGGAACGGTTTTTAAGCGGCTTCAGCGCATCAAATTCCGTTTCCCAATACCGAAGTACATACTGCTTCAGATCGGTTTTTTCACAAACTTCACTGATCGTATAGTATATTTTTTTGATCGGTTCGGTCATAGATTCACTCCGGACTAGGCTTTAAAACAAGAGCGGCAACCTTTTCAGATTACCGCTCTTTGTATAAACGATTATTTGACGACTTGTTCTACCGGAACATAAGGAAGGTCAAACGCATCAGCGACGCCTTTATAAACGACTTTTCCATTGAGGATATTGCATCCGAGTAAAAGTTCGTGATTGTCTTTGACGGCTTTCTCCCAGCCTTTATTGGCCAATTGTACGGCATACGGCAGTGTTGCATTGGTCAAAGCGACCGTCGACGTAAACGGAACCGCACCGGGCATATTGGCAACGCAATAGTGTACGATACCGTCTATGTTGTAGATCGGTTCTTCGTGTGTCGTAGGTTTAGTTGTTTCAACGCAACCACCCTGATCCACAGCCACATCCACGATTACGGCACCGGGTTTCATGGTTTTTAGCATATCGCGTGTAATAAGGTGCGGGGCTTTGGCTCCGGGTATCAAAACAGCACCGATCACGAGATCGGCATGTTTGATCACTTCGGCGATATTATAGCTATTGGACATCATGGTATGTACGTTTTTGGGCATAATATCATCCAAATAACGCAAACGATACAAATCAATATCCATCATAATGACACGCGCACCGAAACCAGCGGCTATTTTTGCAGCGTTGGTACCTACAACACCTCCACCGATCACAACGACGGTTGCGGGTTCAGTGCCGGGAACGCCGCTCAGAAGTAATCCGCGGCCTCCAAACGTTTTTTCAAGATACTTAGCACCGGCATGGACCGCCATACGTCCTGCTACTTCTGACATCGGATCAAGCAAAGGCAACTTACGATCCGAACGTTGAACCGTTTCATAAGCGATCGCAATACACTTGGATTTGATCATCGCTTCGGTCAAAGCACGATCGGCAGCAAAGTGAAAATACGTAAATACGACCTGATTCTCGCGAATCAATTCGTATTCCGGTTTGATCGGCTCTTTGACTTTGACGATCATATCAGCACGACCGTAAACATCTTTAGGGGTCGGTACGATTTCAGCTCCGGCTTTGACATATGCATCATTGTCGAAACCGCTGCCTACACCGGCATTATTTTCGACTATCACAGTATGACCGTGTTTTTTGAGTTCGGCTACGCCTACGGGCAAAAGACCGACACGGTTTTCTTTGGTTTTGATTTCCTTAGGTACACCTATAATCATGACTTCGTCTCCTAGAATTTGGTCCAGATTATTGAACAATTGAAATTTGCATTTTATCTACAAGTTTTGCAAGCGTATTCCCTGTTTTTTGGATGTCTCGGATCGTAAGTCGGTCAATCAATTTAGTGATTTCACCGATATTTACTTTCTTGCCAAGATAAATTTCATTTTTTGCCAAACGTATCATGCGCGTACTGGTACTTTCAAGGCCGAAAAGAAGATTTGCTTTGATTTGCGCTTTGGCCATACGCAATTCTCCGGCTGTAATCGGTTTATCCGCAAGCTTACGTAATTCGGCTTTTACCGTATCCACACTTTTTTGGACCTGATTTTTATCGGTGGCCCAATACACTCCAAAAATGCCCCCGTCATTTAAAAAATCAACAAAACTGTATATGGAATACGCCAAGCCCATCTTTTCACGAATTTTTTGAAATAAACGCGAACTCATACCGCCGCCAAGCACGGTATTGAGAACTAGATATTCAAAACGATGATCATCGGTATAGGATTCATGAATCGTCACTCCCATACACACATGTGCTTGATTGATCTTCTTTTCAACTACCTCAGTTTTTGACGGAGTATTTCGTATGGCATATTTTTCGAAACCCGTCGGCCAGTAGGATGTATTACGCAAACTTTTTGGAAATACAAATTTTTTTGCAATGACCGATTGCAGTTTGGCCTCATCAAAATTACCTGCAACAGACACCACCATATTGGATGGTACGTAATATTTACGATACGTATCCACTATGCTTTTACGATCCAAAACTTTTACGCTTTGCGGTGTTCCAAGGATATTATAACCCATCGGATGATTTCGATACACCTGACCATAAAAATAATCCTGTACAAATTCTTCGGGCGTATCTTCCGTATCACGAATTTCTTCTAGAATCACCTGTTTTTCGCGATTTATTTCCTTGGCATCAAATCGTGCATGAATCACTAAGTCGGCCAGCACATCCACGGCTAAGGCCATATCCTCGCTGAGAATATTCGCATAAAAACACGTATGCTCTTTACTGGTAAAAGCATTGATGCTGCCGCCGACATTTTCTAAACTTTTGGCGATTTGCAACGCGCTACGATGTTTCGTCCCTTTGAATACGCTATGTTCGATAAAGTGAAAGATCCCCATCGTATCGGCTGATTCAAACCGGCTTCCGGCTGTAATCCACACCCCGATAGATACCGAACGCAGGTGCGGCATATGCTGAGAAACCAAGGTCAGTCCGTTATCCAGAATGACCTTGGTATAATTATTCTCGTCGTATAAAGTTTTCATTCCCGTTTCCGGGACTATGAAATTACGTGGCACGCTTAGTGTCTGTCCTTTTTGTGATGATGACTACTGCGGCGATGTTCGTGACCTTGCCCGCGGTTGGCATCTTTTTCAGGTTCTACATGACCTTCGGGTTTGGGCATAAGCGCTTTACGGCTCAATTCATATTTGGTTTTACCATCCCGCTGCGTCATATCTTGCAAAAGAACCTCAACCACATCACCAAGTTTGAAGTAATCTTCTACTTTAGCAACGCGCTTGTAATCAATCTCCGATATATGCAGAAGCCCTTCTTTTCCGGGCAGGATTTCGACAAAAGCGCCGAATTCTGTAATCTTCTTGATCGGGCCGCTATATTTTTTTCCGATTTCCGGTTCTTCGGTAAGCGCTTTGATCATGTTGATTGCGATTTCAGCATTTTCGGAATTGACTGCGCCGATTTTGACGGTACCGTCATCTTCGATATCTATCGTTGCACCGGATGCTTCTATAATGTGGCGTATCATTTTGCCGCCGGGTCCGATCACCAAACCGATAAGATCTTGTTTGATCTTAATGGTTGTGATCTTCGGCGCATACCGTGAAATATCCGGGCGAGGTTGAGCCAGCGCGGTATTCATGATACCCAGAATGTGCATACGTCCGTCTTTAGCCTGTGCCAAAGCTTCACGCATGATTTCCGTTGAGATACCACGTATTTTGATATCCATCTGACATGCCGTGATCCCATTGGTCGTACCGGCTACTTTAAAATCCATATCTCCCAAATGATCTTCGTCACCAAGGATATCGCTGAGAATCGCATATTTTTCCGATTCTTTGATAAGTCCCATAGCGATACCGGCTACGGGCGATTTCATCGGAACGCCTGCATCCATAAGTGAAAGCGAACCGCCGCAGACCGAAGCCATAGAACTTGAGCCATTGGATTCTAAAATATCGCTCACGATACGAATCGTGTAGGGGAACTCGGCATCGGACGGCGCCATATTTTTGAGTGCGCGTTCGGCTAAGTTACCGTGTCCTATTTCACGACGACCGGGACCGCGCGAACCGCGTGCTTCGCCGACTGAAAACGGCGGAAAATTGTAATGCAACATGAATCGTTTGTACGTTTCTACCGAATCCACACCGTCAATAATCTGTTCATCTAATTTGGTACCAAGTGTGGTAGCCACAAGCGCTTGGGTTTGGCCGCGGGTAAAAAGTGCCGATCCGTGAACGCGAGGAAGTACGCTAGTTTGGCATACGATCTGACGAATATCGCGCGTCGTACGACCGTCTAAGCGCCGCTTTTCATCCAGGATCATCGAACGCATATCGGCATACTGGAGATCATCAACCATTTTTTTGATTGCCGCATCCATCTCCGGATATTTTTCTGCAAACTGTTCGCAGAGTGACTTCTTCAGTTCTTTTAGTTTCTCGTTGCGCAGCGATTTATCTGCGATGCGATCGGCTTCATACACGACCGGCTTAGCGATCGCGGTAATGTCGTTGATAAAATCCTGCGGTAACGTTGCGGCGTCGAATGTTCTTTTTACGGGCGCAATATCTTTGGCTAATTCTTCCTGAAGCGCAATGACTTGTTTGATAACATCATGCGCAAAAAGAATCGCATTAAGCATATCTTCTTCGGAAATCTCGCGGGACTCCCCCTCCACCATGGCGATGGAGTCTTTGGTGCCGGAAACCACGATATCCATATCGCTGGTTTCTAATTGTTTGAATGTGGGATTGATGATCATTTGACCGTCAATTCGCCCTACACGCACAGAGGCTATCGGATTATCAAACGGAACATCGCTGACCATAAGTGCAGCCGAAGCGCCAATACCGCCGATCACATCTGCACTGCCTTCCTGATCCGACGAAATCACATTGACATTGATGATCGTATCGTAAAAAAATCCTTCGGGAAATAACGGACGAAGCGGACGATCAATAAGACGACTTGAAAGAATTTCTTTTTCCGAGGGACGGCCTTCACGACGGAAAAAACCGCCGGGTATTTTACCGGCAGAATACGAACTCTCGCGGTAATCCACCATCAGCGGAAAATAATCAATGCCTTCTTTCATTTCTTTGGCACACACAACGGTTGCCAAAATCGTGGTATCACCATAGGTAATCCACACCGCACCATCGGCTTGACGCGCTACACGACCATGTTCGATCGTGAGCGTACGCCCGCCCAGTTCCATGGATCGGGATTTGATTGTAAACATACCATTTCTCCTTAATTATGAGGTATTACTATAAAAAGAAACGGTGTGATGCGTTTTGTTTGCCAATCCGCACGTCGCGTCAGCCTAAGCGAAAACTGTGCGTCAGGTTTCGTTTAGAATGACGTTGATGCAGATAACAGACGAATCCCACCATTTCAATGAACATATAAACAAAAACAGGCTGTCCCAAAAACGCACCGTGTTCAACCTAACAAAAAGAGAACAAAACGGATAGCTTTTGGGACAGCCTGATACAAATTACTTACGGATACCGAGTTCTGCGATCAATGAACGATATTTCTCAATATCTTTCTTGGTCAAATACGTGAGTAAACGTTTGCGCTG
This sequence comes from bacterium, assembly GCA_013360215.1. Classification (NCBI taxonomy): domain Bacteria; species bacterium. The sequence continues at coordinate 12,361 of JABWCP010000038.1, forward strand.
ACCAACGAGTTTGAGCAACGAACGGCGCGAGCTGTGATCTTTTTTGTGCTCTTGCAGGTGCTTTGTGAGCTCGTTGATGTGTTGCGTGAGCAGCGCGATCTGGACTTCCGTGGCCCCGGTATTTGTCGCAGTTCCGCCGTGCTTTTTAATCACTTCGATTTTTTGTTCTTTGGTAACGGCCATGTGATTCTCTTTACTCCTTTATGTTTTTGAAATTATTGGGCTTACTTTTAACCCAAAAGCGCGTGAATGTATATAATGCAAATATGTAAGTCAATTGTTTTTTTAATAAAAAAATCTAAAAACCTTGTTCGCGCGCATGGCGGATATCCTGACGAATTTGCCAGATCAATTCTTCGCGGGATGAAAATTTACGTTCGTCCCGAATACGATAAATAAACTCAAGACCGACAGATCGATCATACAGATCACGATCAAAATCAAGGATATGCGCTTCGATCACGGTTTGCAAACTCGTGTCGAACGTAGGTCTCTGGCCAATATTAGTAACCGCAGGAAATGAAGAACCATCCACATTCACACGGCATGCGTAAACGCCCGGCATCGGGATGAGTTTCTGCATATGTGTGGGTTGGATGTTTGCCGTAGGGAACCCGATCGTGCGGCCTCGCCCGGCGCCATGCTGTACCGTGCCTTCGACGATATAACGACGGCCTAAAAGATCATTGGCTGTAGCTACATCCCCGTCTTTCAACATATTGCGAATCATCGTGCTATTAACGACAATACGATCAAAATCAAACGCCGGCAATTTTTCGATAATAAAATTCTTTTCGACAGCCATCGGCTGTAACGACTCGAATGTGCCGCTTCGGTTTTTTCCAAAAGCATGATCGTAGCCTAACAGTAATTTTTTCAGGCCGGCTCGTTGAATCAAAAATTGGTCAACAAATTCTTGCCCTGTTTTTTCCATTAAGGAACGGTCAAATTTTACAATAAGAAGCGCATCCACCCCCAACTTGGCAAAGACCTCTTGCTTTTCGTGCATCGTAGTCAGAATAGGTATGGATTTCGCTTTTTCAGGATTAACTACAGATTGGGGATGAGGATCAAACGTAAGAATAACCGAGCGCGCCTTCAACGCCTGCGCATCTTCGACTAATTTTTTTATAACCGCCTGATGACCGCGATGCACACCGTCAAATGTGCCCATAGTAAATACCGATGGTCTATCGGGATTTATCGCGTCAAAACCTTGTAAAATTTGCATAAAATTTAGAATATAAAATTATGATTTATCGGCGGATGTCGCTAATGCTTGTTTTATACGCTCAGCCATATTCAGCACATCCGAACTATTTTCTACGGAATATGCCCCAATGGATAAGCGACGCAGCGATTTGACAAAGGCTCCGCACCCTAATTCGTTTCCCAAGTCTCGTGCCAATGCACGGATATAAGTCCCTTTGGAACACTCTATCATCACCCGCAATATGTTTTCTTTGTAAGATAAAACGTGGTATGCATGTATAGTTATCCGGCGCGGTTTGATATCTACAGTTTTTCCTTTACGAGCCATTTTGTATGCAGGCACACCATTGATCTTGATGGCTGCAAACTGAGGAGGGATTTGTTCTATTTCGCCGATACTTTTATTGCAAATTTCCTGCAAAACCGCTTTGTTCAAATCCGGCACCGGCGCTTCACTCGTGATACGTCCTTCAATATCCAATGTATCGGTAGTTTTACCCAAAACAAATTCGGCTTCGTACACTTTATCCAAATCGGAAAATGTATCTATTGTTTTCGTTGCTTTGCCGGTGCACAAAATGAGTAAACCGGTAGCAAAAGGATCCAACGTCCCTGCATGACCTACCCGCTTGGCTTTGCAGGCAAAACGAATTTTGTTAACTACATCAAAGGATGTCCAACCGGCCGGTTTGTCAATAAGTAGAACTTTTCCTTCGTCAAAAAAAAGACGAAGTTCGTCGGTGTTGAAAAATTTTCCCGCCGTCAGATCGTGCGGTCCGATTACAGGAAACACGCGCGTTTATTCCCCTTTGATCTGCTTAAATATTTGTTCTAAGCGATCGGCATTGGCTAACGTGTCATCATAATAAAATTTTAATTCCGGGATGTGTTTGATTTCGATACGTTCTGCGATTTTGCTGCGCAAAAAACCTTTGGCATGGTCCAGCGCTTTACTGATGGCTTTGATTTCATCAGGCGGCGCCATCGCGGTGAAATATACTTTCGCAAAACTCATGTCGCTGGATACACGGACGGCCGTCACGGTGACCAATTTGGCTCGCGGATCGTGCATTTCCGTTTGTATGATAACTCCTATTTCCCGCAATATCAGTTCCTGAACGCGGTGCATACGTTGATTCATATTAATCTCATCGTTAGTACATGGTCAGTTCGCGGTTTACGATTTCGCATTGGCCTTTGGCCTCGATAAAATGTATGATCGCATCCATCGTATTACGAATTAAATGTTCTTCATTGGCGACCATACTGACACCCAATTCGGCGCGTTGCCATTTATCTAAGTGGCCGGTCTCCGCTATACTGACGTTAAATTTATGTCGAACGCCTTCTTTTATGCTTTTTACGACAAAGCGCTTCTCTTTGAGTGAAGCGCTTGCGTGTATAAATAAATCCATTTTATAGACTCCGACGATCATGATCGTGGGGTGCTCATACCGATAATGTTCGTTTGGTTTCTACGCGTTCGTAGCACTCGACGACATCACCGGATTTGATATCATTGTATCCGTCAATGGTAAGACCGCACTCAAATCCCTGCGCAACTTCGCGGGCATCGTCTTTGAAACGCTTGAGTGATGAAAGTTTACCCTCATATACAACTTCGCCGTTGCGCAGAAGACGTATGGGCTGTGTACGATTGACTTTTCCGTCCACCACATAACAACCGGCAACCGTACCCACCTTGGATATTTTGAAAATTTCACGTATTTCGACCATACCTGTGATTTTAATTTCATAATCCGGTTCAAGCATACCTTCGAGCGCTTTGCGGATATCTTCGATACAGTCGTAAATAATGTTGTAATAGCGTATATCTATGTTTTCACGCTCGGCCAGTTTACGCGCATTGAGATTGGGGCGAACGTGGAAGCCGATGATGATCGCTCCGGAGGCCGATGCGAGTAACACATCTGATTCGGTAATTACGCCGACGCCGCGGTGAATGATATTGACCTTCACTTCGGGTGTACTGAGGCGTTGAATCGAATCACTGAGTGCTTCGACGGAACCATCCACGTCGCCTTTGAGTACGATCGCCAAATCCGATACTTTGCCGTCGCGCACTTGTTTAGAGATTTCATCCAGGGTAAGGAATTTGACGCGGCGATGGTCCTGCTCGCGCTTGAGCTGATGCCGTTTTGTGGCGATGTTACGGGCAATACGTTCGTTGGAGGTAACAACCAATTTATCCCCGGCTTGGGGCAAACCGTCAAAACCGATCAACTGCACCGGTGTTGAAGGACCGGCGGCTTTTACCGAATTACCGCGTTCATCAAACATAGCTTTCACACGACCGTAATAAATACCGCAAATAAACGGATCGCCGATGTGTAGAGTACCTGACTCGACCAGCGCTGTGGCCGTCGCTCCGCGTCCTTTGTCCAATTGTGACTCCACAATGGTACCTTTCGCGCGGCATTCTACTTTCGCTTTGAGTTCCAAAACATCCGCTTCGAGGAGAATCTTCTCCAACAATGTATCTACGTGTAAGCCTTTTTTAGCGGAGATTTCCACGCATTGGTATTTACCGCCCCAATCTTCGACAAGAATATTTTTTTCAGAAAGTTGCGTTTTAATACGCATGGAATTGGCTTCAGGCTTATCAATCTTGTTAATCGCAATAATGATAGGTACGCCCGCGGCTTGCGCGTGATTAAGCGCTTCCACCGTTTGAGGCATGACATTATCGTCGGCCGCGACGACGATCACGACGATATCCGTAACCTGTGCACCGCGCGCACGCATTGCGGTAAAAGCTTCGTGACCCGGTGTATCCAAAAATGTGATTTTTCGACCTGAAGACAGCGTAACTTCGTAAGCACCGATATGTTGGGTGATCCCACCTGCTTCGCCGGCTACGACGTTCGCCTTACGTATATAGTCAAGAAGTGATGTTTTACCGTGATCAACGTGACCCATGATCGTCACGATCGGCGCACGGGTTGATTCCGGTACATCTTCCTGCTCTTCCAACTCTTCAATTTCATTTTCCTCGAACTCTTTGACTTGCTCGACATCGTATCCGAATTCACCCGCTACGAGCGTAATGGTATCCATATCCAGGCGTTGATTGATAGAAACCATCAATCCAAGCTGGAGACAGGTTTTAATAATTTCGCCTACAGCCACATCCATCATATCGGCTAATTCGTGCGCCGAAAGGTATTCATGCACACGAATCACATTACGTTCTTCTTCGGACTCTGCCGCTTCGGCTTCTCTTTCTTCGCGTTTTTGCTTACGCCGTTTTTGACGCTCTTCGCCGGCCGTGCGCGAATCATCCATCTTAGCCATCGTTTCACGGATAGCCGCTTCGACGTCTTTTTCGTCTATCTTATTTTTCTTCTTCTTTTTCTTTTTATTATTCTTACCGCCTTTTTCTTCGACCACTAAAACTTCAGGCTCCGCTTCACCTTCTTCTTTGCCACCCTTCTTCTTTTTACGACGCGGGTCAGTTTCGTCTTTCATCGCTTGTTTTTCAAGCTGTTGGCGCGCTTTTTCAAACGCAAGCTTAAATTCCTCGATGGATTTTTGCGAGGATTTCAGGTTTTCTAGCAGATCAACTTTTTTCTTTTCTGAAGGATGCGTATCCGCGTTTGTATTTTTTGCTTCAACCGAGATCGTTTCATCGGCAGGCACAGCATGCGGCTCAGCCGACACCGGTTCAGTCTGATGCACTGTTGCGGGTTCTGAAACCTCCTTAACCGTCTTTTCATCTTTTACGGATTCCGGTTCTAATTCCGGTTCCGGTTTAGGCTCGGATGACAGCTCAAAAATAGACGTTTGTTTTTCGTCTTTTTTCTCTTTTTTGTCTTTTATTCTCTGATAGGTATCGGCGTGTTTTTTCTCTTTGGAAAACTTAGCCATTACCTTCTCGATCATTTCCTCATCGAGCCCGCTCATGTGATTTTTTACTTCTTTGAAGCCGCTCTTTTGAAGAAATGTTACGATTTCCTGATGGCTTACCAAAAGCTCTTTGGCAAGCTGAAATACTTTTTTGGACATAAATCCGCTTTTATGTAGTTAAGAAATACTTATTCATTGGAAGACGTTTCCGTCGCCGGTTGCAGGTTCTCAATAACTGCGGCCAACCGACTGATGGCACGTTCGGGAATTCCTTCGACGTTTTTGATCTCTTCGATGGAAGCAATATCACCAAGTTTTACGAAACCTGCTACCAGTAATTTTTCGGCTACTGCTTTGGATACGCCTCGAACTTCGACGATCAACGAAGCTTCTGTATAAACTTCCGGCTGCGCCTCGGGTTTAGCCTCCGGGCGAACCGTCGGCTTAACAGTAGTTTCACGAATTGTTTCAGCTTCTGGAGTTTCGTTTTCGTCAACGATCTCGTCCGCTGCTTCTTCGACGTGCGCTTCGCCGCTTAATTCGCTGTATTTAATTGTTTCGATTTGAAAGCCGGTCAGACGTGCGGCTAAGTTTATATTTTGACCGAAGCGACCGACCGCGATGGACATCTCATCGTCATTGATAACAGCCAAGGCTTTTTTGTCGGTGGTATCCACTTCGACACGCAAGGGTTTGGCCGGACTCAACGCGCGAGAAATAAAAATTTCCGCGTCAGGACTCCAACTGACAATATCAATTTTTTCGTTATTAAGCTCTTTGACAATCGCCTGAATACGTACGCCTTTCATGCCGACACAAGCACCCACCGCGTCAATACGTTTATCGTTTGAAAATACGGCGATTTTCGTACGCTCACCCGGATCACGGGCAATAGCTTTGATTTCGATAATACCATCGTATATTTCAGGTACTTCGTTTTCAAACAAACGTTGAAGAAATTCGGGTTGTGCACGGGATACCACGATACGCGGGCCGCGCGGATCATCCACGACATCTTTGATAACGGCACGCACCGTATCACCGCGTTTGTAACGTTCATTGGAAATTTGTTCCATTTTGGGCATGATAAGTTCGGTGCGCTCAAAACTGATATAAATTTCATTTTTGTTGATCTGGCGGATCTCACCGACAACGATTTCGCCGATACGGTTTTTAAATTCGTCCATGATCAGTTTGCGCTCGATGTCTCGTATTTTCTGATTGAGTGTCTGACGTGCACTGATAATAAGACGACGACCGAAACTTGCCGGATCAATGATATGTACATAATCGTCACCGACTTTCATATCCGGATCCATTTTTTGAGCATCTTCAATGGAAATCTCGGCCACAGGATTTGTTACCGGATCGGCAACAACAACGTTTTGGTAAATTTCAATTGCCGGTTTGTCTAAGTTAACGATCACATCAAAGTTGTCCGTTGAGCCGTACTTTTTTTTGATCATCATTTTAAAAATTTCCTCGATGACCAAATTGAGTTCATCCTTCTCAATGTTTTTTTCACGGGCAATCTGCGTAAACGCATCGACTATCATGCCACCGTGTTCCATGCTGCCTCCGATAAATGGTTCACTATATTAATTTGTTTTCTAATTTATTCTTTTTACAACTACCACTTCAGTTTTATCTTAGCCTGTTTAATCTGGCTAAGTTCAATGGTGATATCTGAAGTTTGTTTTTTTGCTAACTGGACTCGAAGCGTAACATTATTATCTCCCACGCCAACCACAGTTCCTTCCATTGTTTTATCGCCTTGGTCCGATAAATATGTCATTATTATGGTTCTGCCCATGTTTTTGCGAAATTGCCAATCTTGTGAGATCGGACGCTCCAAACCGGGAGACGAAACTTCGAGAAGATAATTTTCACCTAAAAAATTTTCCGCATCAAGAACTGTCTCAATTTCACGGCTAAATTCACGACAGCGGTCTATTATTATCCCTTTTTCACTATCGAGAAATACACGCAACATATAACGACCGGATGTGGATTTCAAATCAATATCCACAATTTTAAATTCAGTATTTTCAATAATTTTACTGACTATGTTTCGTATACGCGTTTGTAAATTATTCACTTTTATAACTTTATGAAAACAAAAAAGTGGGTCTTGCGAACCCACTCCGTAATAGGTAAAGAAGCTGTCCGTAAATATAAAGCTTCTTTTTACGTAATGCAAGTATTTTTTGATTCAACTTTGGGAAACGGAAGCAACATCGTACCCCCCTTTGGATAGAAGGGAAAGAAGGATTGAGATTGGTGATAGAACATTGCAGGAAGTCTTGCGAGCGTAGCGA
>JABWCP010000039.1 GCA_013360215.1 bacterium
ATACCTCTATATATGAAGCGTTTTCCGTACTCAATCCCAAAGCGCCCTTTATTTTATCCAAATTTGTCGTGGACACTCCGTCGGTAAAGCACGCCACCGACGCACTCAAAACCGATGATCGCTTTTTTCTCAGTCTACGCACCGTATTGATCAAACACTGGATGCGCATGAGCAAACCGTCGTATGTGGATTTATTGATTGAAGCTTTGAGGGAGAAGAGAATTTAGAATTTAGAATTTAGAATTTAGAATTTAGAATTTAGAATTTGAGATTGATTTTTTTGATTTGAATAGAAACTTAATCTCCGCGTTCGGCGGCGATCGGGAGAGGGACTTCGATATCGCGTCGAATATGATTAGCCGAAAAACGAATCATCATCACCGTACTGATGACCATCAGACCTGCCGCAAATAAAAATGTATTTCCCATACCCGATGTACCGATAAGCCACGCACCGATAAACGGCGCAACAATACCGCGCAGACCGGTCAGCATCGTGTGAATTCCCATATACAAACCCACCTGCTGCCGCGGAGCAAACTCCATCACACAGAGTTGCCAACTGAGTTGCGCACCGCTCATAGAAATACCTTGTAAAAAACTGGCAAAATAAATCAGTCTGAGATCGGTCGCAAAATAAAACAAAATCACATTGATCGTCGGTAAAATATTGAGCAGAAAACGAATTTTTATCACACCGTATTTATCAATCTGCCGCCCCCAAAATGCAAACGTCAAAAGCATCACCGCCTGCGGAATCACCGTCACGGCGAGCACCGCTTCTTCGTACGTCGCATTAATCCCGTAGGCCGGATCCGTCACGTAAATAGTTTTTACGGGATCAATCATCAGCATGGCAAAACCGAAAATCGCCCAATATCCCATGAAATGAGCAAACGGTTTGTCTTCCCTCAAAATCGTCAAGGCGGATCGGATCGGATGCATCGGTGACGTAGTATGGACTGTCGGAATGATGTTTATTTTTCGTAATTGCCACCCGCCCCACAATCCGACCAAACCGATAATAGGATACACGTACACATAATTATGCCCGTCCAAATCCAGCATCAGTCCGAAAACATACGACGCCACAACAAACGCGATATTAAACACTGTGCGCACGATACCCATCACTTTACCGCGCGAATGATCGGGATAGTTACTCCGATAAATACTCGTCAGAACGGGCGTGTTGAGCGAATTGAATGCATACGCCGCACAGAGAATGGCCGTAAAAAGCCATGCATTGGGGATCAGCGCCGTAGCCACGGCCGTAAGAATAAACAAGGTACGCGCAATGGCATCCGGCACGTACGCATAATTCATTTTATTGGCACGTTCGGCATGGACAGCCGTAAAGATAGAAAACAACAATCCTAGATTGGTCGCACTATAGAGCAAAGCGACTTGAAAATCGGAAGCGGAAAATGATTTTTTGAGAATGACACCGGCCACACCGGCGGAACCGGCCAACACCAGTCCTTTGGAAATGCCATACTTAAAATCATGGCGGAACGTTTCGTAGGCATCATCGGGAACACGATAATGATTGATGATTTTTTTGAACAATGAACGCATACGATAACATCTATCCGAATACAAACTTTAACAAAAGAATTTCACTTCGTACCGACGACTTTTTCCACGAAATAATGATGCATACGCGCATCATCGGTGATCTCGGGATGAAATGTACAAACCAGTACACGCCCGGAACGTGCGGCCAATATGTTCTCTCCGACGGACGACAGGATCTCCGTCGCGGGGCCTGCCGCGACGATTCGCGGTGCACGAATAAACACGGCATGCACGCTTTTTTCACCCAAAACGGGAATCTTGATGTCTTTTTCAAAACTATCCACTTGCCGTCCGTATCCGTTACGCTCGACGGTAATATCAATTAACCCGAAGCGGAACTGCGGCGAATTGACGATGGTTTTGGCAACAAGTATCGAACCCGCGCAGGTCCCGAAAATTGCGCCGCCATTGTCGTAAAATGCCTGTATCGCATCATCCATCACAAATGCGCGCATCAGCTTGATCAACGTGGTACTTTCACCACCGGGAATAATCAACCCGTGCAAGCCCTCCAATTCGGACGGTTTGCGTACCTGCACGGCATCGGCGCCGACAGACTGTGTCATCTTCTGATGTGCCTCAAAATCACCTTGCAACGCCAGCACACCGATTTTTTTTTGCATAAACTTGATCTCTTAATTATTCGTGTTCACCGGCCATGCCGACCATATACTGCGCGATCACATCGGTTGCCGTTTCCCACTCCGGCAGAGGCGACTCCCAGGTGCGATCCTGTGCGCGCCGTAGGTATATCATTTGGCTCATATGATAAAGATAATGCTGCGGGATATGCGCCATCACAGCACCCAACGATTTGTACGGCACTTTGTCCGCCGCCGTGGTTCGTCGATCCAATAACGCATCAGACTCCAATCCGTCGAGAATGGCTTCATATTGCCCCAACGCCTGTTGCAACATAGTTTGGAGTTGCGTGACTGTCGGGCGTTTTATGTCGGCTACATCCGGCGTGATATCATGGCGTTTGTAAAACCACATGTCAACGCGAATGAGGTGACGCATCATGTCTCCGATCGAACGCGATTCGGCCGCCGGTTGCCAGTACAACTGTTCTTCCGTGATACCGTCTAAGGTTTTGATCAGACCTGCGCGTGCGACGCGGTGCACCCGGCGAAGTTTTTCTATTTTATCTTTCATACTTACTATCCGGTGATCGGTTACCATCCCCGATTGGCCAATAATTCACTGGCAGCAAGATTGTCTACATTGATACCGACCATCGCTGCGCCGAGCGACTTCGACACTTCGGCCAATATCGCAGGATCTTTGAAATGCGTCGCCGCTTTGACGATCGCTTCCGCACGTTTGACCGGGTTTCCGGATTTGAAAATGCCCGATCCGACAAATACCGCTTCCGCGCCGAGTTGCATCACGAGTGCGGCATCGGCAGGCGTAGCGATACCGCCCGCTGAAAAATTGGGTACAGGCAGTTTGCCGTTTTTTGCAACCCATTGGAGCAGTTCAAACGGTGCACCCATCGTTTTTGCTTCGCTCATCAGTTCGTCCGTGCCCATCACGGTCAGTTTTTTGATATGCCCGATGATCGTGCGGATATGGCGCACAGCTTCGACCACGTTTCCGGTACCCGCTTCGCCTTTGGTACGAATCATCGCCGCCCCTTCGCCGATACGACGCAGCGCTTCGCCGAGATTGGTCGCACCGCAAACGAAAGGTACTTTGTAATCATGTTTGTATATGTGGTTAGCTTCATCCGCCGGCGTAAGCACTTCACTTTCGTCAATAAAATCCACACCCAGCGATTCGAGGATTTGCGCTTCGACAAAGTGGCCGATGCGTGCTTTGGCCATGACGGGAATGCTGACCGCATCCATAATACCGAGTATCATTTCCGGGTCGCTCATACGCGCCACGCCGCCATCACGACGAATGTCTGCCGGAACGCGTTCCAACGCCATCACGGCGCATGCGCCCGCATCTTCGGCGATTTTAGCCTGCTCGGGATTGACCACGTCCATAATGACGCCGCCCTTCATCATCTCGGCCAAACCGACTTTGACTTTGAATGTCCCTTTGAGAATATTGTCTTCTCCTTGTGTACTTGCTGTCATGATATATTCCTTTCGATTTTTTAAGTGCGCAAATATAATTTTTTTTAATTCAGGGTCAATTGTGATCCTCAACTATCGTTTGAACGGCTGTACGTGACCGCGAACGATACACATTAACAAAATACACACCGATCAGTATCAGTACGCAGCCGATCATCGCACGTACAGTCAACGCTTCCCCGCGGACAAGCCAGCCGAGTATCACGGCGACTAAGGGTGTGGCGACAGGTATGATCGCCGCTTCCACGACGGAAACTTTTTTGATCACCCACATATACACAACAAAGGCGACCGCCGAGCCGAATACGCCGAGGTAAAAAATGCTCGCGACGGATTGCGGTGTCCAGTGCAAACGCGACGTATCTTCGGTAAGTAACCCAGTGCCTAAAAGACAAACGGCGCAGAGAATCATTTGTACCGTTACGTTGACGACGGGATGAATGCCGTCCGCATGTTTTTTGGCATATACGCTGATGACGGCACCGCACAGTGCCGCTAAAATGATGGAAACATCGCCCATCCACGACGTACCGATATGGTGAATATCACGCAGAAAAACAACCGTGACCCCGGCAAAACTAACGACCGTACCGAAAATTTTGACTCCTGTGATTTCATGTTCCGCTAGCCACAGGTATCCGAGTATGATGACAAAAAACGGCATGGTTGCAAAAATAATCGCACCGATACCCGAATCAATATACTGTTCACCCCAGAATACAAAGGCATAATCCAGCATTTGAAAAAAACCCAGAAACAGCATGACACGCCACGAATGCCGGTCGCGGGGAAACGGAATACGCTGAAAGAACATCAAAGCAATCAATAATACCGACGCGATAACAAAACGAATTCCGGCAAATAAAAACGGCGGTAAATCTTCAAGACCGATTTTGATGGCAAGCCAGGTCGAACCCCAGATCAAAGTACAGATCGCAATCGCGATGTGCGGCCAGTAGTGTTTGTGTGACGACAAAAGAACCTCGTGTGCTCTCTATGTATTTTTTATTTTATCGTTAATCGTTTTTTATTGTAATCACATCGCCGGCTTGTACCGTACCTTCGTGTAAAACCTCGGCATAAAATCCGCCCGCTCCCCAATGCGGCGACTCCGGATTACCGTCCCGGGCCAAAGCGTCGTACAAATGCGTCCCGATATCCGCTCCATACACTTTGATCGTATTGCACGGGACCCGCAGCTTGGTGATGCGTAGTATAAGTTTCTCTCCGACTGAAAACGTATCGCCAAAACGAATCGGCGCGTACGGTAACCCCTCCGTCGTAAAATTTTCTCCCAAGGCGCCGGGGAAAACAGGGTAACCGAGTTGGACCAACGATTGATACGTTTCGTTCGCAATCATCAGAACGACTTGGCGCGGCCCGCCGTGAACTTTTTTGTTGTTCCAGTCATCACCTTGTACGCGCTCATTACTGACATACGCGGAAGCGATCTGTTTTTTCGGGATGCCGCCGGACGAAATATTGATCTGTTTGATGATACCTTGCATACGGATTATTCTCTGCAAAATGTGATGTAATCGGTTTGTGCCGGCGTTCCTCCGGCCTTACGCACTTCCATCGCGATCTGCCCGCGATGATAGGTCGAGTGATACAAAACATGCGTTATTATTTCATTAATCGTATTGGAAAACGATTGACCTTGCGTGTTGGTATATGTGATCGTGTTTTCCAGCGCATCGTCTGTTTGCGATGTCATAAAATCAATCCATTGGCGTTCCACGGTTTGAAGTTGCGACTCACATTCTTCCAGAGACCAATCATTCCAAACTCCCTTCACGTGTTTATATTCGCCCGTGATACGAAGAAACCATAAACGTTTGGCTTCTACTAAATGTGAAAAGAGTTGTACGCTACGCGCACGTCCCATACCCAAAGCGCGAATAGATGCATAAGTACGTGCGTCCGCCCAACGATCATACGCCCATTGTGTTTGCAGTTGATCAACTCTGTTTTTGTTCATTTTGTCGATTCCGATTTAGCGCACTGTTAATGTTATCGTACTAATGTTCTAACAATGCCGTGTTAGATTACATCCGAAAATAGTTCATTAAATCAACGAATTTATTACATAACGAATATCATTATAGACGATATCACCAAACTGAAAGGACATGTATGGTTTCATTCCGTCGTATCGCATTGCTGACCTTGGTATTTATTGTTATCGCTTCCACGGTTGAAGCGGCTGATCGCGCTCCGGTTAATGTACTCGAAGCAGCCCGGAAAAATATTATTTTGACGCTCAAGGGCGTTAATGAATCCATGCAAGCGGACGCGATACAGACATTGATCGAGTTGCACCGTCAATATCCTGAAATGGATTTTTCGGAAGCTGTCCCGGCATTGCTTGGCATGCTGGATGGCCATCGCAGTTACAGCGTAAGAATCTTGTCTGCTCTTGCCTTGGCTGAAATTGGCGGAATATCCTACAAAGATGCTATCTCCAAAAGGGCGCTTAATGACCAACATCCGTGCGTGCGTCATGTCTGTGCCGGAATTATGGCTGAGTTTAAAATGTAATTGATTTCCCACTTCGTTTCTTCTTCTGTTGCGCGGCCTTCGGGCCGCTTTTTTTACATCACCGAAGCCAGTGCGGAGTCGGACTCGACCCACGGCGCACTGCCCATTTTTTTCTTAATAATATCTCCGAGTATCGCGATACCTTCATGAATATGCTCCGTCGTTTGCGAAACAAAACCCAAACGCATACCGCCGCCGGCATCCGGGCGCACGGAAAAAAAACGCTTGGGCGTAAAAAGAACACGCCGCTGACGGGCTTCCATCAGCACATCATACTCATCCATACCTTCCGGCAGATCCGCCCACTCAAAAAGACCGCCGGCAGGAACATGGAAATGCACTTCCTCCGGAAAGTACTGACGGGACGCGGTGATCATCGCATCGCGCCGCTCTTTGACAACTTTCATTTTTCTTTTCAGATAGCGATCGAAATGGCCGGCTTCACAAAACTCCAATATTGCGCCCTGAATCAAATAATTGTTTTGCCAGTCCGTGAGGCGTTTGGCGTAATTCAGTTTATTTTGAAACGCGCGATTGGAAGTAATCACCCAACCCAGGCGAATGCCGTGAAATAATATTTTTGAAAAACTGCCAAGCGCGATGACAATACCTTCGTCATCTAATGCCGCAATCGGCACGATCTCCTCGCCCTCCATGCGCAGTTCGTTGGCGTATTGATCTTCGACGATCGGTATTTCGTAATGGTACGCCAGTTCCAATAGATGTTTACGTCGTTCCAGAGGCATCGTTCGGCCCGTTGGATTTTGGAATGTCGGTATCGTATATATCAACTTTACTTTTTGCCGCTCCAGTATCGTTTCAAGAATATCCATGCGCATGCCCTGATCGTCCATGGGAATGCCGATGATATTAGCGCCGAGCGATTTGAATATGCGCCGCGCACCGTGATAGGTTACTTCTTCCGTGATCACCGTATCGCCGGGATTGATCAGAATCCGTGCGATCAGATCTATGCCTTGCTGAATGCCGCTGACCATCGTGATATCCGAACTCTGTACGGTAAGACCGCGTCGTACTAGAAACTTCGGCAAATATTCGACGAACGGCCGAAACCCCTGCGTATCACCCATCTCCAGCAGATCCACTCCGTATTTTTGAATCGCCCGATAGGAACAATTTTGAAAATCAACGAGCGGGAAAAGATGTTTATCCGGCACAACCGAAGAAAATGCAATCATGTCCTGCGGTTTGCTGCATGTGCGCACGATCGTATCAATCGCCTGCATCGAAGGGTCTTCGGGATTGATCCAGTGCTCCGCATACAAACCGTCGAATGAAAAATTACCGGATTTGTTTTGGGCGGCGACCACTCCTTTGGCAGCAACGTGGGCATGTTTACTGACAAAAGTACCGCGGCCTACTTCGGAGTACACAAAACCTTTAACCTCAAGTTCCTGATACGCCTGGACGACCGTATTGCGGTGCACATGCAACTGTAAAGCCAGATCACGCGTAGCGGGTAATTTTTCGTCGGCCTTGAGAATCCCGACGCGGATCAATTCCGTTATACGCCGTTCAATCTGCGTATAGAGCGGAACATCGCTTTCTTTGTTGAGTTCAAACACCATACATCACCTTTACGGAGCTTTGGGTTGATGAATTTTTTTCTTCCACACATAACCGATCCAGAAATAGAGTACACAACA
Organism: bacterium; assembly: GCA_013360215.1. NCBI lineage: Bacteria > bacterium. Next base: position 7,874 of record JABWCP010000039.1, read on the forward strand.
CACGGAAAAAACGATCGGGCTTACATAAAAATCAAGAAACGTCAATTCCGCCTTATCGCTTACGGTAAACATGTACATCGTGCCGACCGTACCGATCAAAAAACATACTAAACAACTATAGAGGTAGCCGAACGAACGATGTTCGCGCCATCGCTGCTGATTCTGCCGGCTTTGCATAACGACAAAAATCATCACAAGGATCGCCAACTTAAAAGCGATGACCATCATACCGATAAAAACGGCCCACGCAATGAGGCCTTCGAGTGGTAACATAGAATTATAAATTTTTAGTGAATATTGGTTGTATTAACATAACTAAATCTCATCGCATGCGTTCAGTTTACCAACGGAAGATGTTCGAATTCATCGGGAATTAATTTCGGATTCCAACAAATTTCCCAGCTATACCCATCCGGATCGGAAAAAAAAGCATGGCGCCCGCCCCATACGGCAGGTTGTGCTTCTTTGAGTATTTTTACCTTTTCGTTTTTTAGTTTATTGACCCACGCATCAACATCGTTTTCATTTTGAACATTATGCGATAAAAGGATTCCCGTAGACGAAGGCGATACCGTTTCAAACGACGCGCCGGTTAAGGCGTTCAGCTGTTGAATGGGATATATCCCCAGTACCATACCGCCATTGTCAAAAAGTGTAATCACCGGTGTTTTTTTCAATATTTTGAATCCCAATACATCCGAATAAAAATTCGCCGCACGTTGCATATCCGACACACCGAGTGTTATAAAATGGATTCGCATCGGTTTCACCATTGGATCGTACCTTGCAGATAATCGGCCGCATAACCACCGATATCAACCCGATCACCGCGCAATTTACAAAAAATTTCACCGCCGCGTTTTGAAACCTGAAGTGCATACAATTCATCTTTTCCCAGCCGCTCCGCCCAGTACGGGATCAGCGAACAATGCGCCGAACCGGTGACAGGGTCTTCATTGATACCGACGCTCGGTGCGAAAAATCGTGACACAAAATCCGTCGTATCGCCCCGCGCCGTGACGATAACTTTTTCGCCTAATGATTTTAGCATTGTGAAATCCGGCGACAATGCACGCACCGTCGCTTCGGAGTCAAATACGCAAAAGTAATCGCGTGCTTTAAGAATTACGTCCGGATTGGCGCCAAGACCTTCAACTAATGCCCGCGGCACCGTGCAGGGTAAGGGTTTGCGTGCGGGAAAATCCATAAGCAACTTTCCGTCAGGTAAACGACGTATGGTCAATTTTCCGCTTTGCGTGTGAAAATGTATTTCCGATCGTTCAAAGTGCAGGTGTTCAAAAAGCACATGGGCCGTCGCCAGTGTGGCATGACCGCAAAGATCAATTTCCACTTCCGGGGTAAACCACCGCAATGCAAAATCGTCACCTTGCGGAATAAAAAACGCCGTTTCCGAAAGATTGTTTTCAGCGGCAATACCCCTCATTATTTCATCTTCCGGCCAGACTTGCATCGGGCAAACCGCTGCCGGATTGCCGGAAAAAACTTTACGCGTAAACGCATCCACCTGATACATTGTGATTTTCATTTTTATGATCCCGTATAAGTGATCGTATCGCCGATACGCAGTTTACCGTTTTTTTGCACCGGAATAAGATTCATCCCGAACATAATTTTACCCTCCGCGCTCCGGCGATATGTCGCCAGTGTTTTCAAAGGTTCCGCACCACTTTCGGTTGTCTCCGGATCCACCGTCGTCAGTACACAACGGGAACACCGTTTGACGCCGCGAAACTCTACTGCACCGGTACGCATGATTTGCCATGTATCTTCTTCATGCGCCGCGCAACCGCTTACGACGATATTTGGGCGAAATCGTGTCATCGTCACCGGCGAAGCCAGTTTGGAATTGAGTAATTCTAACGAGGCTTCCGAAATCACCAGCGCTGGATACGCATCGGCAAAACTCACGTGATCATCGGCAACGGCATACTTGCGATCCACCGGTCGTAAAAACTGTGGCTGCATACGAACTAACCGGTAGCGCGCACCGAGAAACTGGCTCAGCCATTCGGCCGGTGCGCCGCCGCAATCCCATGCTTCGCACGTATCTTCCCATACCGTGACGCGGACGATGCTGTGCGGCATAAGATGGATCGGTGTTGCAAAAAGCTCCATCCCCGGCGCCCGCATATACAAAATACCGCTTTCGATCGAGGGTTCGATCCATAACAATGGATGCACCTCACGCGCCGTCACAAAACGACCGGATGTATCCACGATCATAAAACGCCGATCATCGGTAAATCCGTACGCATCCAACGTAACTGACGGGACGGAAAATCCTTTGCAGGATTTGATCGGATAAATGCGAAGATCGCTGATTTGTACCATTTTTATTTTTTTTAAAGTTAATGTTATTTGTGAATACGCCCGATGCGCATAAACATCGGCCATTCGACCGGGCGTTTCTCCGAACCCCAAAGATTGTGCAGTTCACCGGTTATCCAATCAACCGGATCTTTGCCGTGTACTTTTAAATAACCTTGCACGCTGGACCATGTACGCAAGTAGCCGATCAAATCATCTACTGTCAGAGTATGATTGATAGCAAAGGAAGGCGCTGAAATTTCCTCAAATGGAAACGGTATCGTTTTATATTGCTCCTCAACCCAGCGTCGTTCTTTGGGCCAAAATGGCCCGGCTATATCGTAATACAAACGATCTACGAGGATATCTATTTCGTTAGAAATCTTTACACGATCATACGCCCATACTGCGAGAAGAGCGTCCGGCCGAGCTACACGTTTGACTTCGCCGTAAAACGCATGCATGTCAAACCAATGAATGGATGCGGCCGCTGTGATGATATCCACACTACCTGTTTCTAAATGACTTTGTTCTGCGGGTTCTACAAAATAATGAACTTTCGGATGCGGTTGCGCTTGGCGAATCTGCTGTGCGCTGGCATCGGTCGCCGTAACAGTATCAAAAGATTCTGCTAACCGGATTGCCGCCTGCCCATTACCGGTGCCGCAATCCCACGCGTTTTCTTGCCGCGCCGTAAGACTTATCAGCCACGCATAAAAGGGTTCCGGATAATGCGGGCGAAACGTCGCATAGGCTTCCGCATGACCGGAAAAATGATCTTTAAATATTATATCCATTCTACCACGTCGTCGAGCACTGCACGTGCAGGGCTCCAATTTTCTTCTTTGACTAAAATATAATCCGTATCGAACGTCGAGACGGCAAAAATACTGATCCCGGCTTCACCAAGCGGTGCGATCACCGAAGCCAATACGCCCGTCATTTCAAAAGGTATCGGTCCCACGATTTTAAAAGCACGCCAACCGTGTTCAGCTCGGGCATCCGGCGGGACAAGGATTTGTTTACACACGATACTCAATTCCTCATCTGTTCGCGTAACCGAAAAAAAACCATCTTTCGATTGGAGCCAGGGCGGCCACGGCGCATCCGATGCTAAACGAACAACCGACAATCCGGCCGGTCCGTTTTGTATTCGGAGTTTGGTTTTCATGAACGCAACGCCTCTCGAATATCATCAAGTATATCCGTGGCGTTTTCGATACCGACGGACAATCGCATCAGCGCATCCGTAATACCCGCTTGTTTTTTTTCCTCGGCCGAAAGGCGCAGATGTGAAGTTTTAGAAGGCATACACAGTGTGGATTCTACACCGCCAAGACTCAGCGCCGGCTTGATCAATCTCAGTTGTTCTAAAAATTGATCCGGTGAAATAACCGCGGTATCAATATCAAAGGATAACATCCCGCCAAAACCTCGCATCTGACGCTTCGCAACGGCATGACCGTCGTGCGATGCCAGCCCGGGATAATAAACGCGTTTGATACGTTTCTCATTTTGCAATGCTTCAGCCAGCGTCATCGCATTATGATTATGACGGTCAACCCGAACCGAAAGCGTTTTGATACTGCGCTCCAGCAGATAACACGTTTCGGCATTGAGGCTACCGCCGAACATGTTGGCTTTTTTTCGAATCGCATCCGCTAACGCTTCGCGGGTAACGATCACACCGCAACAAATATCGCTATGCCCGCCGAGATACTTGGTACCGCTGTGCATTACGATGTCTATTCCGAGTGCGATAGGATTCTGATTGACGGACGACGCAAACGTATTGTCAATCATCGTCGTGACGCCGTGCTTTTTACCGATGGCCGCGATCACCTCTATATCTATGATTTTGAGCAACGGATTGTTAGGCGTTTCGATGTAGATCAATTTGGTGTTGGGCCGAATTGCCTTTTCATACTCTGCAGGATCCAGCGATCGGACAAACGAATATTCAATACCGAGCGGTTCCAGTTGTGTCGCTGCGAAATGGTACGTACCGCCGTAAATATCGTATTGCAGTAAAATATGATCGCCTTTGCGGGCTAATGTGAGCATCGTCGTGCTGATCGCCGCCATACCGGAGCTAAACAATACACCGGCTTCGGCTTTTTCCAATGCGGCAATTTTTTCAATGACCGCCTGTTGGTTCGGTGTATTGTAATACCGCGGATACACCATCGGCCCGGCGGTTTTGTATTCAAACGCCGTAGAAGTATAAATCGGTGTATTGACACCGGGAAATTCACCGCTGCGTTTGGTACCGGCATGGATACACAAGGAGTCATCCGATAATTTTTTCTGCATCACAATTTCCTTTTTTTAAGATGGTTTGAAAATCAACCACAAGCCGCCCATACATAAAACAATACCGGTTATTTTTTCCCATGATAAATGTTCATTGAAAAACAGAATGCCTATGGGCAAAAGCAAAAGTGTCACGGTCACATTGGATGTCACGGCGCCAAGACTGATATTCCACCCGGCACGGTAAGCCAGTAAAAAGCCAATTTCTATGCCGACGATCGCAATACCGACAGCCAACGTGGCCCAGTTGACATCCCGCCAACCTGCTTGCGTTAGATGGGTATCGCTAAAAAACGGATACAAACATAACGAGGTCGTCAACGCTACCGCATAAGCGATGATCGTCGGAATGATCGGATTGAGATGCGACGGTATGGATTTTTGTGCGATATGGTAGATCACGTTGGATGCCACCGTCAACATCATCGGAAAATAAAAAGATTTCATAGATCTTTCGGTTAATAGCCGATTTATTTTTTTAGATAGCGCTCTTTGATGATGCCCACATGGTGCAATTCATGCCCGACTAAAATATAAGCCATCGCACGTACGCTGGTTGTGCGCCCGTTGGCCGTGCCGCGCTCCTGCAACGCTTCGTCGTCCAAGCTTTCAAATAGCGTGAGCGAAGCGGCCCGCACGGTTTGGTATTCGTTCAAAATACTCTCTGCGGTACGCTGCGTTGCTTTGGACGCGGGTACGTATATGTTTTCATCAAATCCCGGCAAATCGGTTTTGTCTTTTCGCGCAAAACGAAGCGCACGATACGAAAAAATTCGTTCGGCATCGGATAAGTGCATCAAAACTTCTTTGATACTCCATTTTCCTTCAGCATAACGATAGTTCAACAGATCTTCGCTCAATGGGCTAATGAGTTTTACGGTATTCTCTACACCTTGCCGCATTTGTTGTACAATATCGCCGTCCGGTACTTTGCTTACGTACGTTTCAAAAAACGAGGGGTATTCATCTTTCGTTGGACGCATATGCGCTCCTGTTGGTTATGGCTTATTATAGATGACGTCTTTCAATAACTTAATAGCCGACGTTTTTACTGCGGCGTTCCATCAATACCACGTCGCGCCAAACTCCTTGATACTGACCTAATTTCTCTCGATAGCCTATTTCACGAAATCCGCAAGCTGCGTGTAATTTCAAACTGGCTGTATTCTCGCGTAAAATTCCCGCTTGTAAAGTCCACAATCCTTGCGATTCCGATGAAACCGTCAATTGATTAAGTAGTTTTTTTCCAATTCCTTTTCCCTTATAAGCCGGGTGAATATACACACTCACCTCAGCTACACCGGCATATACACAACGGCCGGACACCGGCGTCAATGCAGCCCATCCGGCGATAATATTATTATCCATCGCCACAAAACGGCATTGCGGTATATGTGCTTTATCCCATGCCTCCCAACTCGGTACGGATGTTTCAAGCGTAGCATTTCCCGTTTCAATGCCGGCCTGATATATGGCGGCGACTTCCGGCCAATGCTTAGACTCCATCATTTGCAATGCGTATGTATTTGTTGTCGCGTTCACTTTATTTTTCTCCGGCTTTGATGGATCCACCGGCCGTCGTATTAAATGCGCATGCATGCAAAATCAATTGCCCATTAGTTGTATCGGCGCTCATGCTGATCCACCCGTAGTGATGTTGATCGCTTACGGTAAAACGTACGCCCACAAATTGATGATTCGCTTTAGACCAATTGCCCCGCCAGACGGAATCGGTAGCAGATGTATAAAGAATCGAACACAAATCATTTTCGAACACATCCCATTGTTTAGGACTTGCGGGCGACGATGAAATAAGCGCGTTCTGAGCAAGAGCGGGTATCTCCGCTGATGAAGTATTGTACAACACGGCATTGGAAGTGGTGCCGTTGATTACAAACTGCAACACGGTTTTTCCGTCTTCCTGCATTAGTGATGTGGTGAAGGAATAATCCTCCGCACCGTTGCTATCCAGATCCACCGTCTGCGGTGACAGATATTTGACGGCACGATCATTGAGCGAACGATGAAAAATTTCTTTCTCTGACGAAGTTTTATCTTCGCCGCATCCGATCAATATCAAAACACACGATACGGTTAGAGTCATTCGTAACATACGTTTCCCCGATTTAGTTACTTAGAAATAGTAAATTGTAAAACATAACTTTTTTTACCTGTACTTATATCATATCTGCATATTTTCTTAGTACGCGTTTTTTGAACTTTATTTCAACGCTGTTGTTACGGGTAAAAAATAGCGATACGTATCTGTGTTGCGCTGATAACCTAATTTTTCATACAGCGCCTGCGCTTGAACATTTTCAACACCTGTTTCCAGTTCAATGCCTTTAGCGCCTGTTTCGACGGCAAAGCGACGTGCTTTTTCCATCAAAGCCTCACCGACACCCGATCGGCGCGCCGTTTGGCTCACGTATAAATCATTAAGTAACCAAACCGGTTGCATGGACACCGATGAAAAAAGAGGATACAACTGCGTAAAACCCACGGCGTTTTCTTTCGCATCCAGGGCTATAAAAACAACGGACTCCCCGTTACGAATCCGGGTCGATAAAAAAATTTTGGCCGCCGATTCATCGGACGATTGATGATAAAACATTTGATATGCATCAAAAAGTGGTACCAATTTGTCTATATGCCGTTCTTCACAGCGTATGATATTCATCCGCGTTTCCTTTTATTCTTCGATGTTTTTTTCACCTGTTTTGTTTTTGCTTTTTTGGCCGGTTTGTTTTTTCCTGTCCAGCCCATACGAACACGCAAACCATTGATGTGCTCGCAGTGTTTTTCACCATGATTGGCATACGTCAAAAGAATACGCTCCAGTGACATTACACCGTTTGCGGGATGCATGACTGTCCGCGACCAATCGGATTCTTGCACGCGATCCCAAAACTGTCCCCATCGTGCATGCAACGCTTTGATAATCGTCATCGAATAATCCACCGGTAAACTCTTGCCGTCTTCCATTTCTGCCCAGGCATCCTGATCGTACGGTTTGATCGTCGGATGATCTTCCGACACAGCCAGTTTAGCCCGGATATAGGCATTCATATGCGAATCGGCGATATGATGCACAACCTGACGCGGCGTCCATCCGCCTTCACGATACGGCGTATCCATTTGTTTTTTGTTCAAGCCGGCTATGGCTTTTTCTAAGTTTTTGGGTAAGTCTTTGATCTTTTTTATCAGTATCCCACGTTCATCGCGTGTCATATCAATTCCTTTTTATTTATACAACCAACATTATTTGCTATTGTTTTGAATCAATGCCACTTTGAATGGCAGTAGTTGGGCTGTCATGACACCCGCTTGCACAGCGGCGTCACCGGCCATGATTTTTTGTGCCGCACTTTCATCCGTCGCCCAAAACACCGCGATACCAAACGTATTTTCATTCATCACATCCGTTCGTCCTGCAAAAATCAAAGTACCTTCAGCCAACAAGTTTTTGAGGTAATTGAAATGACGTCCGACGGCCGCGTTATCTGCCTCTTTCCAGTTTTCTTCTTTGAGTAAATCCGGCCGAAGTTTGAGGACATACACAAATTGTTTTTTACCGGTATTTTTATCGGCCGGTTTTTTTTCTTCCTGCGCACAAAGTACGCTCGCCATAAAAACCCATAGAACCACATAACGCATCATAGAACCTCCGGGATGGTAACGGTGTGTGTTTCAGTTTTGTATATTTCAAATCCAAGTTTTTGATACAGCGGCAAAGCCCTCGGGTGATCAAGCGAACACGTATGCACCCAAAAACGCTGCGGCTTATATTGCCACGCCTTTTCGATAATCCAGGTCAGCAAAAAGCGGCCGTAACGTTTACTGATAAATTCCGGTATGATGCCAAAATATTTCAATTCGATCTCCCCGGCTATACGACGATCTATCTCCGCATAACCTGCCGGCACACCGCGATCATACAGAACATAAACTTCCACCAGCGCATCCTGCGTCTCTTCGGCCAATTCTTCATCCGCCATTTTTTTTCGATCTATCCAATTCCAATCCGCACCCACCGCATCGTACAAAAACCGATAAAACTTTACCGTCGGATTTTCAGCGCGAATGATCACACAATCGGGCGGCATCGCTAGAGTTTCGATGGACGGTTTTTGATGCATCGCCAGGTACGTCGTGACGACGCTTACGTCTTTCGTTTTCATAGACGGTTTTCCTTGGCGATTTTCGAATAAATATTCATATCTACGATTTCCATCAACCGTTCGGGTTTCGCGGTTACATTAAATCCAAATTGTTTGTAAAGCCCATGTGCGTCAAGCGTGGCCAGCATCCATCGCCTCAGGTTTTGCAATTCGGGATGACTTTGGATGCATCCCATCAGCCATTTGGACAACCCTTTACCGCGGTGCGAAGCGACAACAAAAACGTCGGCAAGGTACGCAAATGTAGCATAATCCGTGATCACCCGTGCAAAACCGATTTGCTTCGCTTCATGATAGATGCCAAAACAAAGCGAATGACGTATGGATTTTTCCACAACAGACCGGGGAATATCTTTTGCCCAATAAGACGCGCCTAAAAAACCATGAATCACATCCACATCCAGATTTTTTGGATCGGTATCAATTACGTACGCTTCGTTTTTCCAAATCATTGTTGCGCCCATAAGTAAACATTTAAAATTTAAGAAAATTCCGGTGTATGTTTTTCCATCAGATCGGCTATCCGATGGGAATTTCCGTCTTTGCTGTTACGCAATTGACGAATAATATTTTCATAATCCGAGCGGTGACGATTCTGGCTCAATTTGAAAGCCGCATCCACCTTTTCTATTTGGATTTCTATCCCCACCAAACCTTGGGCTTCGCGGTTGTAATAATCTTTCGGTAAGGATTGAACAGAATATGTATTGCCGTGTGCCGATTCATATGTATCTACCAATACGGTGAGCATTTCACGAATAGCTTTCGGATCATCTATGATACGGGCGCGCCCCGCGATGTGGACGGACGCATAGTTCCACGTCGGCACATTGACATGATCATACCATGTCGGCGTGATATGCACATGCGGCCCCAGAAAAACCGCCAAAACGGTCTGACCTTCCACGTCTTTCCATTGCGGATTGGCCTTGGATATATGCGTACGCAGCACACCGTGCGGGCTTCCGTCGGAAAGCCACTGCATCGGTATGTGTGTGGCCCATGGCTTGCCGTCCGATTGACTGAATAACGTTCCAAATTCGTACTCCGCCACAAACGTACGAATCGTATCTATATCCGTGATCCGATATCGTTTTGGAATGAACATACGTTACTCCGCAGTGATGGTTTTTGTTGCGGCCCTCAACCCGGTTTTTTCGGCGGCCTTGACGATGATCTCCCAATTGAAAAGTAAAATAGCCACGGCGAGGAGACTGTATGAAATCACAGCCAGCTCGTTCAGGTCTTCGCCGTACCATACGATCGCCGTGACGAAACTAATAATCGGGTTGATGTAAATCAAAAACGCAAGCTGGGACGAACCCATACCGTTGAGCGCGTACAGATTGAGCAAAAGCGGTGTTACGGTAAAAACGATCGCAATGATCGTGACATTGATCCAGAAGTGCATCGGCAAATCAACCGGTGCAGTATGTATGGGATCCATCGTCAAAAGTAATGCTGTGCCAACGATCATTTGCAGAGCGAGATTGGTACGGCGCGGCATATACGTGTTTTTACGTTGAGTGATCAGATAAAAACTATACGACAGCGTGATCGCCGCTATGTATGCCATCTGGCGCGCATCCACATTGGCCATCAAATAACAACTGACACCGCTCATCGCTACCGCGGCCCACCGCATCGCATTCAGTTTCTCTTTGAGCAGGATCAATGCCAAAAACGCAGTCGCTATGGGTAAAATCAAATAAGAAAACGAAGCGGCGTTGATGCTGACATGATTGACTACATAAACGTACGTTACCCAATTCGTCGCCAAAAGTCCTCCGCCGATAGACGTCAATATCAGCATATGCAAAAAATCTTTTTTTGAGCGACGGTATAATCCTCCGATCGCTTGCGAAGTCTCACCCCACAAAAGGAGCGCTACACCTGTCATGGCCAAAGCCGCCAGCAAAATGCGATAAAAAATTATTTCGTAATCATCAAACCCTTGCAGTTTTTTCAAAAAAATGGGAACAAACCCCCAAATCACATAAGACATTAATCCGCTAAAAAAGTACTTTTTGGAACTCATAATGAAATATAGTCCAATTTTTTAATTAATAAATAGTCCAATATGTCATTCGTTTGATAAAGGTAGTCCAATATAGGATACATTTACACTGTCAAAAAGTACCAATTTTTGTGTTTTCATTATAGACCATTGTATTTTTTTCTAAAAATTTTTGTTTTAATGGTACAAATCAAATCCTTGCGGCGCATCGAAGAAACACATTCGCAAATAGCATAGAATTGCCTTGCTAAAAACAGCCTTCCCGCCTATATTGCCGCGAAATTTCCGAGATTTTGTGTTGCCTTCTATGGAGCTTAAAAGCCGTCACTTGCTCGGCCTCAAAGGAATGAGCGCTGAAGAGATCGAGCTGATACTCGAGACGGCTCTGTCGTTTAAAGAAGTTCTCAATCGCCCTGTAAAAAAAGTTCCCACCCTTCAGGGTTTTACCATTGCTAATTTGTTTTTTGAGCCGTCCACCAGAACGCGCATCTCGTTTGAATTAGCTCAAAAAAGATTGTCCGCCGACACGGTCAATTTTACACCATCGGGCAGCAGTACATCCAAAGGCGAAACGCTCAAAGATACCGCGCGTAATATTGAAGCTATGAAGGTAGATATGGTGGTGATTCGCCATTCGGCTGCGGGTGCGGCTTGGTTTTTATCGCAACGTTTACAAACCAATGTCATCAATGCCGGCGATGGAGCGCACGAACATCCGACACAAGCACTTTTAGACATATTGACTCTGCGTGAAAAATACGGATCTCTGAAAGGTTTGCGCGTAACCATCGTGGGCGATATCACCCACAGCCGCGTGGCCAAATCCAACATCTATGCGCTCAAAACATTGGGCGCGGAAGTTGCCGTCTGCGGACCGCCGACGTTTATCCCGCGTAACATGGCGGACCGCCATTCGGATGTGCTCAATGTGCTGCGTATCCAGCTTGAACGTCAGTCTTCAGGACTCTTTCCGTCCATTCGTGAATACCATGCGCGATTTGGTATTAACAAAGAAAAATTAGCGCTCGGTTCGAAGCATATGACGATCATGCATCCGGGGCCTATCAATCGCGGCGTAGAGCTTGACAGCGAAGTGGCCGACGGCGAATATTCCGTCATCTTGGATCAGGTGCTCAATGGCGTCGCCACACGCATGGCCGTAATGTATCTTTTGAGTGTTACTAAATAGTTTTTTTTTAATGACCAAGCTTGTACAAACCATGTAAAATAGTCTGTGCAAGCATCACTACTTTTTAGGACTTAAACGCATATGCAATCCATTCTCGTCACCGGCGGCGCCGGATTTATCGGAAGTAATTTTGTTCGCTACATGCTTAAAAAGTATCCGTCGTACCGTATCATCGTGCTCGATGCGCTTACGTACGCCGGTAATCGCGCCAATCTTGCCGATCTTGAAAAAAATCCGCGTTTCTTTTTTTATCATGGAAATATTTGCGACCGAAGTGTCGTAGACAATCTTGTATCCAATGTGGACGCCGTGGTCAATTTCGCCGCGGAAACTCATGTGGATCGTTCTATCCATGAAGCGGATTCTTTTGCACAAACGGATGTTTTGGGCACTATGGTATTGCTTGAGGCGGCAAAAAAATACAACATCGCGCGGTACCTGCAGATTTCCACCGACGAAGTTTATGGTTCAATTGAAAACGGCGAATTCACCGAAGAACATTCACTTTCACCCAATAGTCCGTATTCCGCCAGCAAAGCCGGCGGCGACATGATGGTGCGCGCTTATCATAAAACGTACGGTGTCCCGACTTTGATCACCCGCGCATCCAATAACTACGGCCCCTATCAATATCCGGAAAAACTGATTCCGCTTTTTGTCACCAATGCTCTGGATAATATTCCTGTTCCTCTCTATGGCGACGGTATGAATGTGCGCGACTGGTTATATGTCGAAGACCATTGCTCGGCCGTGGATTATGTGCTTCATCACGGCGTGATCGGCGAAGTCTATAATATCGGCGGGGGTAACGAACGCACCAACGTCACCATAACACACACCATCCTAAAGGCACTGAATAGACCCGAATCTCTGATCAAACGCGTAGCCGACCGCCCCGGCCATGATCGCCGGTATGCCGTGGATACTTCCAAAGTGCGTCGTCTGGGTTGGAAACCTGCTTACAATTTTGAAGAAGCCATCGTCGAAACCATCCAATGGTATGTGAAAAATGAATCCTGGTGGCGCGCTATCAAAGAAAAACAAAAAGCATTTCAGGAATTCATGAAAAAGAACTACGAAGATCGGAAATAATATGGCCGACAGCGCACACAAAACACTGGAAGACCTCATTAAGAGTGTCGAAATTTTCAACGGATTGGATACCCGCGACATCAACAAAGTTCTAAAAGTCGCTACCGGGAAAAAATTTGAAACCGATGCGGTGGTGTTTCGAGAAGGCGATCAGGGTGATTGTTTTTACCTGATCATCGAAGGGAAAGTGCGTGTTTCCAAAAGTGTGAGTAACGATAAAATTGAGGAAGTTGCCATTCTGAGCGCCGGTGATTATTTCGGTGAGATGGCACTTTTTGACGGGGAACCGCGTTCCGCGTCCGTAGTTGCGATCGAGTCCACCAAACTTCTGGAAGTTAAAAACAGTCAGTTTATCAAAATCATCATGAGCGATGAGAATTTTTCACGCAAAGTCCTGTGGGCTTTTTGTTCGACTTTCGCCAAACGCTTGCGTGCAACCAATCATCTGCTGAGCATTTTCGCTAAAAATCAAACCCCGCGCTGATACGGTGTGCTGACCCGAGGCTGTTGGTAAACGGCGTCCAAGCATAATCCAAACGCATGCGACGTTGAAAGATAAAACCAACACCGGCGCTGATATTGCGCGAAGCATAACCCCAAACGTACCCCAACCGAATACATACCTTTTCCTGAAACACGTATTCACTTCCCGTATGCAAACGCGGTGATGCGCCGTAGGTTTTGATCACGTCGGCCATGAGGTCCGCGCGATGCCGGTTTTCCTGGCGATACACCGTATAACCGCCCGATAATCGCACTTGAAACGGGAGTCTTATGCGTTCATCGATTAACTTACCCGAACGTCCAAGATTTTGAAAACTAAAACCTGCACGCCATGTTTCATTGGGCACATAATACAATCCCCCGTCCCATGCCCAGGCCGTAACCGTATTTTGTATGCGTTCATAAATATATTTCGTACCGATACCGGCATGCCAACGGTCATTAAGAGCGCGGGACAACACAAAACCAATCGCCAAATCGTGCGAGGAAAAATACGCGGTCGGTTCCTCCGAGGGTATATCGCGCTGAGGAATATCATCCACGCCGGTGTACAGGTAATACAATGACCACGCCCACGATCCGGTTTTAAATTTTCCCGAAAACGCCTGATAATCGGTGCTTTCAATCCACCGGTTATAAGTGAAAGCCACACTATGGGATGGTGTCAAGGAAAGATTGGCCGGATTTACCAAAACCCCCATAGGATCTTGACCGTCGTACGTGCTCACCTCGCCCATTGCCGAGGAACGGGCGCTGGCATTGATCTTAAGAAAAGCAAATCCCGTCTCGCCGGATCCGGCATGAAGTGAAATCGTCAGCGAAAAAAACAATATTAAACGCACTGTCATTTTATTTGGGAAATGTAAAAATAAATGTTGTACCGCTGCCGATTCGGGTTTCGATCTGAACTTTTCCGCGATGCGCTTCGACAATGGATTTGACAATCGGCAAACCCAAGCCCGTACCGTGTTTTTTGGTGGTAACGAACGGTTTGAATATTTGAGGCAATACATCTTCCGGTATACCCGGTCCTGTGTCGGAAATACGGATCACCAAATCATTTTTTTCAAAAGCGGCCGTAACGGATATATGCCCCGCATCGCCCATTGCATCGCAGGCATTGGTAAGTATATTATAAAAAACACGGCAGATTTTATCTTTATCGAGAGGAAATTCCAAACCTTCAGGGATGGATGTCTGCATAGTGATTTTTTTACCGGCGGTATCAAGCAACGGCATCACCATATCAAAAATTTCGCTGATGCGTACCGGTGTGGGACTGGCTTTGACGGAACCATCCCCGTAAATCAACACTTCCTGCGACATCCCCATCATAAGCGACGAAAATTTCACGATTTTTTCTACTAATTCTTTTCGCTCTTCTTCCGTCGCGGCTGTCTTGATCAGTTTCGCATAATTATAAACAACCGACAGCAGGTTTTTAAAATCATGCAACAGCGAACTCGACGCTTTACCGACGGCGGACATTTTTTCGTCAAACATCGCTTTACGCATCAGGCGCATATTGCGCAACACCATAGATACATCCGACGCCAGCGTAGTCATAAAGGCTTCATCTTCCGGTTCCCATCGAAACTTTTGCGCGGACTTCACGGCAATAAAACCGTGATTTTGTCGCGGATCATTGATCGGCGCGATCATTATACTGGCCGCATTTTTCCAAAACGCTTGCGGCTCCATCGTGTCACGAAATTCGTACGCCGCAAAGTCTTCCATCGTCAGTGTTTTTTTAAGAGCCGCTAACTTAGCCGTGCCTTTATCCGTTTCACTAAAATCGATCATACGCCAGCCCGACACTTCTTGAATGCTTGTATGGTATCTGCCCGACTCGGGATCATCCAATACTAAGAGTACATCATGGCATAATATCTGACTGCGAACAATAACAGGTACAACACGAAACAACCCGACTTCTTCACGTTCGGCGCCGAGTGTTTTATTAAATTCGATCAAACTTTGGAAGCGTTCCAACTGTTTGGCGTGATAACGCTCCTTTTCTTCCATGGATTGCATAATCTGATCGTTGGACAAGCGCAGACGCATGCTGATCGTTCGTAGAATATTGACCGCTACCCGCGGTTCACGGATCATCATCGCATTAAATTCGTTTTTACCGATCACACCGGCCACCGAATCCTCTGTAGCAACAACCCGTGCCGAACGCGGTGCATCATCGAGTAACGCCATTTCACCAAAAAAATCGCCGGCATGCCGCTCGGTAAGTATCATCTCGCGACCGTCCAATCCGTTGCGTGTGATTTTAACATTGCCCGCGATCAACAGATACAAATAGCTTCCCGGCACACCCTCGTCAATCAGTACCGCGTTTTTCGGAAAATCTTTAATACGAATAAATTCTTCGAGTTTGGCGATTTCTGTCTCGGGCAAACCCGAAAAAAGACTGTTTCCTTTCAGTCGCTGCATATTTAATTCCTTGTAAAAAAGGCAAGGCGTCCGATAATCATATCTTGTATTCTATCTATTTCGAGACGATCTGTGGTAAAATTATTGCACATGACACTATAAACCAATTCTTCTCCGTCGCGCGTTTTTACAAAACCTGAAATAGTTCGGACATTATCAAGATATCCTGTTTTGGCACGCGCATTACCTTCGGCCAAAGTCCCTTTCATGCGCGACTTGACGGTGCCTTCTTCACCGGCCAAAGGCAGTGATTCGTAAAAAGTTTTCCAATTTTTGTGTTTGCGAACCCACGTCAATAATGTGACAATATCCTGAGGTGACACAAGATTGCCGCGCGCATAACCCGATCCGTCGCAAATACTTATTTTATCCGGATTCAGTCCGACGGATTTTAAAAATTTTTCTTCCAACGCCAACGCACGTTTGGAAGTTCCCGACGAATCTTTCACCGCCGCCACCGTACGCCATAATAACTCGGCGTATAGATTGTGACTGTTTTTATTGATTATTTTCATCAACTCGGGCATGGCCGGTGAAACATACCGTGCAATACGTATCATATTGGAATCGGTTTCATTGTATACATACCTCACCAGATCATCGGCATCAACGGCAGCGCTATCCACGCGTATGTTTCTGGATTGGAGGATTTCACTAAAAACGTGTGCCGTGTAGCGTGTCGGATTCTCTACGGTCACATACCCGTGTTGCGGATCGCTCTCAGTGAGAATACTACCTATAAAATCCACTTCATTGGCAGCGCGTCGACGTATCGCATCTACTTTGACCGCTTCCGATTTTGACGAGACGGTTTTAACAAAGTTATTAATTTTGATATACTGCGTCGGCGGTATCAGAATAATCTTAGCCGGTTCGCCGATGCGCGTGGGTTTGACATACCAATCCACGCAGTTATCGTTAAAATTGAGTCCGCTGATTTGTGCCGAGTACCAATACGATTCTTCCGTAGATTCCCAATAATCCCCGAGCACATCGTCGCCCATAAGACCGTTATCATCGCCGATGATGCGACCGCGAATGGATTTGATCCCTTTTCGTTGTACGCTATCCGCCCAATCTTCTAAAATTTTTGTAATTTTATTTTCATAAAAGCGTCCGGAAATCGTCGGGTCACCCGCACCGCGAATTATAATATCGCCCGTAAAAACCGAATCCGAATCCAGCACACCTTTAGCAAAAACCTGTGTGACATAGGCAAAATCGGCGCCCAATTGATCCAACGCAA
The DNA here is from genome assembly GCA_013360215.1 of bacterium. Classification (NCBI taxonomy): domain Bacteria; species bacterium. The sequence goes on from JABWCP010000039.1 coordinate 25,189, forward strand.
AAATGGAGGAAAAAATTTTCCGATTGGATGCCGGGATGAGATTTTTTTTAGGATTTACGGAAACCAACGTCTCGCCGTTTTTGAGCGATTGGACCACAATTCCCCACGACGCATTCTCGACAAATTTTTGCCCGATGTCATCAAGGACATCCGCTTGCAACTGCTTGATAGCGGGCGATACATTCTGTTTTTTGGATTGTGATTTGAGATCCGGACTCCACACGATGCCGAGGATGCACCATAAAAACATCAATCGCATGCTGTTCATTTCTCTTTATTTTTTGAGGCCGCGTGTTATGATGAGGCTGCCCAGCTGATAGTAGAAGTAGTATTCCCCGTTAGGTAATTCTGCATCGTTTTCATCCGTACCGGCCCACTCGATCGTAAATTGTCCGTCGGATAAATCGGATTCGATATCAAAATATTTACGTGCCGGCTTTCCGTCCGGGTAATAGAGATACATACTGACTTTTTTGTACGCAGACGACATGAGGACGTCGGCATTATTGGGCTTGGTAAAATCCGGTGCATACACGATGATCAGTTTTCCTTGCGCAAAAGTATTTTGCGGCGCCGGATCAGGTTGCTGATTCATATAAATCGTTACTTGCGCATTGGCCGAATCCAGAAGCGCAATATCGGCTTTTTTATCTTTGTTAAAATCCCCGACACAAAACGACGTCGAACCTGCAGGAACTTTGAGTGTAAATATGTTATCCAAAATAAGACCATTGGCTTCTGCTTTGATCACCGCGATCGTACTTTTGTTGCGATCAAAAAGAAACGCATCTTCGAATCCGTCGTTATTACCGTCCGCATGGTGGGTAAATTGCGGTAAGGCCAACATATCTATTTTGGCCGTGTTGATTTCGTATTTGTAACCTTTGAGTTCGACCATATTCGCCAGTGTGACATACGATGCGGCTTCATAACTAATCACCATATGGGAAAATCCGTTGCCCGAATAATCATCGCTGCGTATGGCCGACGGTACGTCATCAAGAATTTTTACGGCCGATAGTTTGTACGATGTGCCCTTATAAATATGAAGCTCTTTTGTCGCTTTGATTACGATCGCGATATCAATCTTACCATCCTTGTCATAATCGCCAAGATTGATCAGCGAAGGCTCCCCTTTGATTTTGATCGGGTCTTTAGCTTTAAATCCGCCGGATTTTTGGTTCATAAAAACAGATACCGTTTGCGCAGGGCCGTTGGCCGTAACGATATCAGGCATACCGTCATTATCTAAATCGCCCACCTGTATGTCTACGGCAAACTTCTCGCTGGCAAGATCAATTTTATTTTTGAAAGTTCCGTCGCCTTTGCCGTACAAAACGGAAATAATACCCGAACCGTCTAGGTCGTTTTTTCCGGAGGTCACCACGTCCATAAATCCGTCGCGATTAAAATCCCCGACATGGATGGCAAATGGTGTAAAATAGAGATTAAAGGGTGTGCCCGTCGTATAAATATCCTGTCCCAATGTGGGAAGCGCGAAACACAATGTCGCAATGACGGTAAGATATGAACGGCGATGAAACGATTTCATAAAAAATCTAAACATACTAAATGATATTGCCCTACTCAGAAAGGAAGAACCAAATTAAATGGGAAGAATTTTCCTCATGAAGTGAATATGTCCAATAAGAGCTATTAAATCAATAGTTATTAGGTAGTTTGCGTTTTGTAGTATATCCGATTTTGCCGGCTCTTTCTCGGATTTAGTTATGCTAATTTAGTCTTTAAGTACGACGTAAGTTCGTTGAGTGAAATTTGTTCCTGTGCACCATCGCTCATATTTTTTACGACGGCCATGTTTTGAGCGATTTCATTATCGCCGAGTATTACGGTAAATCGTGCCTGCATACGATTGGCATCGCGCATCTGCGCCTTCATACTTCGCGCCAATAAATCCGTGTCACAGGTCAACCCTTCGCGTCTTGCTTTTTGTATCAGCGGCATAGTGGCCCCTACCGCGGCCGCGCCGAGAGCGATAAAATACACATCCAATTTTTCAGGTTCGCCGATCGGAATACCCTCCGCTTCTAAAACGATCATCAAACGCTCGATACCTGCCGCAAAACCTACAGCCGGTGTGGGTTTACCGCCAAATTCTTCCGCCAAAAGATCGTACCGTCCGCCACCGCCCAACGCGTTCTGCGAACCCAGATTACCGCTTTGAATTTCATATGCCGTTTTGGTGTAATAATCAAGACCACGTACGAGCCGTCCGTCTATTTCGTACACGATACCCAACCCATTCAGCGAACTTTGGACGCGCGAAAAATGCGTTGCACAGTCCGTACATAAATGATCTTTCATCAACGGTGCCGATTGCGTCAGCGCGATGTCGCGTTCGTCTTTGGAATCCAAAATACGCATCGGGTTCACAACCAAGCGTTTGCGGCTCTCTTCCGACAATTGCTCTTTGACACCGTCAAGAAAAGCCACCAAGGCATCGCGGTAAGCGGGGCGGCATTGAGGGCAGCCGACACTATTGATTTTAAAATTGAGCGCTTTGATACCCAGCTCTTCATATACAGTAAGTACGACCAACATCGTTTCGACGTCGGCTTCCGGTGAAGCGCTGCCGAGCGCTTCGACTCCGAACTGATGAAACTGACGCAGACGCCCTTTTTGGGGACGCTCTTGACGAAACATCGGGCCCATATACCAGCATTTATTCAAGGGAAGTTGCTCGCCGAGACTGTTTTCGATGTATGAGCGCATAACCGAAGCCGTCAATTCGGGTCGCAGTGTCAGGCTCTCCTGGCCTTTATCCAAAAAAGTGTACATTTCTTTTCCGACAACATCCGTCGCTTCGCCGATCCCGCGCGCAAAAAGTTCGGTATATTCAAACATCGGTGTGCGAATTTCTTTGTAGTTGAAACGGCGCATCACATCGGCGATTTTACGCTCGACATATTGCCATTTATAACTGTCAGACGGTAACACATCTTTGGTTCCGGTCGGCATACGATACGTCACAAGGGACTCCTAAAAGACTTAAGCGGTGGATTGCGGCCGCTGCGATGTACGCGTGTTTTGAGACAACATACGTAATTCTTCGGCGGACGATAACATGTTTTTATTTTGTCGTAATGATTCTTTGGCGCCGGCATCAATATCTTTGATGCTCATCCAGAGCTGCTCCAAGGCGCTCTGCTGCTGCTGGATCGCTTGCGCGATCTGCTGGACGGACTCCATCGTCTGGCGCACCATCCAGTATATTTGTTCAAACGATTCGCGCGCATCCCCGGCGTGCCGGATTCCTTCTTTGACCTGCATCAGCTCTTTTTCACTGGCCAGTACCGATACTTGCGACGCTTTACGCACGTCGAGCAGGATTTTTTTGATCTCTTCGGTGGAGTCGGCGATATTTTGTGCGAGATGCCGGATCTCTTTCGCTACGACGCCAAATCGTTCGCCCATTTCCCCGGCGCCTGCGGTTTCGATAGCCGCGTTGAAAGCCAATATTTTGGTTTGATCCGTGATGTAATTAATAATTTTGATCACATCTTCGATTTGCGTCATTTTGAGACTCAAATCCAAAATACGTTGTGCGCTGGTTTGCGATTCGCGATGTATCTGCTCCATACTCTGCAATGTATCCGCTACATGACGTTTCCCGTCTTCCGCTTCCTGACTGCCCTTGAGCGTGGATTGATTGACGGATTTGGAATTTTCGGATATCTGCGCAACCGATTTCATCAGCTCTTCGAGCGATGCCGTGATCTGCGCCAATGCCGAGGCATGATTGGAAGCGTAGCTGTTTTGCGATTTTAAGCCGGACAAAATGTGTTCAGCGGTCGCACCAAGGGGTTGGATTTGATCACGTAAAACGAGCGCCTCCCGTTTGGCCGTGGCCGCAAATCGTTCCGCCGTTTTTTGTAATCGGTATATATCACCCGCATGCAACATGGTATGACCAACCTCTTCAGACGGATATATGTCCGGACCGGACCAGAGTGTCAACCACCGATCATGCGCCGTCTGCACCGTACGGGTCGTAAGCCATCCGATAAAGCCAAACATGACAAGCGCCAAAAGTGTAATCGCAACCGGATGATTGTGATAATTATACAGCAAAAGACCGTACCACAGTGTCATCGCGAGGATCGGGGCCATGACGCGCGTACGCAGACGAATCCAGACGATATCCGGATCGTTGGCGTCGGGCATTTGCGCCAAAACTTCGGGAAACCGCGAACTGCATACATGAATTCGCCACTCCAGCACATAAAATAAAATAATGGAAAAGGGAATTAGACCAAGTAATACCCAAATCAACGTTTTATACATGTATTCCCATCCGGAAATCGACTGGATTACAAACGGCACGAGCAAAACCGATGAAAGCAATAAACTCATTCCCGCGAGGTACACAAAGTAGAGATAAAAAACCATCGTTCGGGGATATTTCAGCCATTCGACCCATATCCTGCGAATAGATTCTTCGGATAGCGTACCGCTATGGCTTTCGGCGGTCAATGTTTTTCGAAAAAGCGCCAGATGCATCATGCCGCCGACTACGATCGTGAGACCGACAACGAGAAATCCGGTCACGGAAACGAAAAACGATTCGTCCGGTGAAAGTTCAAACAACCGTTGATACGTGATCACATTCCAAATCGCCATCACCAGTGTCACGCACAGCGTGGCTAAAAAAGGTGACCACAGCATGACCCGGTTATCCGATCTGGAATTGAATAAAGCGCTCGTTTCGTTTAACATATTATCCGATCAGGCTTTCGACTGTGTCAATAAGATTGGTTTGGTCAAATGATCCTTTGACGATATAAGCATTGGCACCCGCTTCGATACCGCGACGCTTATCCTCGGCGGAATCGCGCGATGTCACGATCACCACGGGTATGTGCTGATACGAAGCTTCCGATTTGATGCGCGAAGTCAGCGTGAGACCGTCCATCGCCGGCATTTCCAAATCGGTTACCACAAGGTCGTATTTCTTTTGCTGTATTTTCTCCAAAGCATCCAACCCGTCTTTGGCCGTTTCGACATCGTAACCGTAGGCTTGCAATATGGTTTTCTCGATTTCGCGCGTGTTGAGCGAATCGTCCACGACCAAAATACTGCGCGCTGATTTGGGAATACTTTGCACTTGTTCGCGGACTGAAAAATCTTTGGTCGCACGGATGAGATCGGGCGCGTGCAAGACCATGATGATTTCGTTATTGGAAGCGACGGTCGCCGACGATATATGTTTGACCTTGGCAAATTGCTTCGGCAATGACTTTACGAGAATCTCCCGTTCATCAATGATATCATCCACCACAAATCCGGCTTTTTCGCCATTGGCATGGATAATAATCAAAAAACGTTCGTCGCGCTCTTCATCGGAAGCGGCATAACCGACGACTTCATTCAAACGCACGATGGGAATGAGCTGATTGCGGAGGCGAATCGCTTTTTTCTCCACGACTTCGATGATATCGTCGTGTTTGATTTTGAGTGTCTCGGCCACCGCCTGCATCGGCACGGCAAATTTATAAGCCGCCGATTTTACAAACAACGCTCTCAGGGAGGTCAGCGTCAACGGCAGATGGATCGAAAATCGCGTGCCTACATTGGGCGCCGTGACCACTTCGATATAACCTTTGATGGATTCGATCGCGCGTTTGACGACATCCATTCCATAACCGCGCCCGGATATGTCGGTGATCAGTTCCGATGTACTGAACGCCGGAAGAAAAATCAGATTGATCAGATCGTTTTCCGAAAAACGCGAGATATCCTGTTCGTCGGTTACGATTTTCTTTTCGATGGCTTTGGCTTTGATGCGTTCGAGATCAATGCCCCGCCCGTCATCTTCGACTTCGATCAGAATGGTATTACCTTCATTGTATGCGGCGATACGCAGAAGACCTTCGGCCGTTTTGCCTGCGGCGATGCGATCCGGCGACGGCTCTAGTCCGTGATCGATCGCGTTGCGTATCAGGTGTATCAAAGGCTCGTTGAGGCTTTCTACGATTTTACGATCAAGTTCGGTTTCCGCACCTTCCACGACGAGCTTCACATCTTTGCCTAAGTTTTTGGCAAGATCGCGTACGGCACGCGGAAATCCGTCGAATATGCTGCGGATCGGCACCATGCGCATTCCCATGATACCGGTTTGTATGGCATTCAAAGACAAATCAAAATTGGCTGCTTCTTCGCGCGCGATTTTGATCACATCGGCCAACTCATCCGCCGTCTCCGATAAACGTTGGGACAGGTGCGGATTATCTATGACATTGCCGGCTTGGGCAGCGTTTTCGTAATCGCGGAGTTCTGAATTCCAATATTTGAGTGCCAGATAAATTTTGCGCAGTACGGCAATATGCTCTTCGGTTTTGATCTGTTTGGTCGAAATATCACCGACGGACTTGATCAGTTCGTCGAGCTTATCAATACGCACGTGAACAAACTGATCTGAATTGAGTACCTCTTCTTTTTGCGTAATGCGGCCGGCGTTGATTTGCGTTTGACCCAGCAGTTCACGCGAAGATTTTTGTTCCATCAAAAGCTGATTGAGCTGATCGCGATTGATATAACCCAAAGCGACCAATCTTTCGCCCAGAGGCATGCGGGTATCGGTGGTCTGATTGGCATGCATCAGTTCTTCGCGCGTGATCAATCCCGCTTCGATCAGGCGTTCACCCAAACGATCCGGTCCCGACGCCCCGCTCTTAACTTCGCGTACGGGCCGCGTTTCACCCACGGGATGCACCGGTTTGCGAATCAAATCCCGGACAGCCTCTTCGGTAGGCACGGCACCCGCATTGATTTCATCCAGCATGTCCATCAAGGCGGCATTTTGAAATTCATCCTTTTCGGTAATGCGGATTTTTTCGATCAGATCATCTAAACTTTGATACGCCATTACCAATACCTGGTCGGCGCCAGCGCTCCATGTCAATTTTTTTTCTTTCAATCCGCGAAAGAAGAATTCGGCACGCTGACTGATATTGCCCACGTTTTCAAACTTCATCATGCGGGCGGAACCTTTGAGCGTGTGAGCGGCGCGGATAGCTATCTCCAGCGACGCGGCATCGTGCTGTTTTTGCCAAGCGGCGGTATGTTGTTTCAAATTACGAACATGTTCTTCGGCTTCGGTGAGAAACCGTTTGATAAAAAGCCCGCGATCCAGCGTCACCGTTTTGCTCGATTTTTTGGGCGTGACCGGCTCGGCGACCGGTTCCGTCGTCTCGGTGATTTTTTTATCCGATGTGTCGGCGCTTGCTTCTTTTTGCAATTCGTTGATTTTTCGTTCGGCGATGAGCGTGATGCGATGAAGCCACGACGAAAGATCGGCTTCGGAATGCCCGTCGCGAACGATATCGTCCAGATGCGTATCCGTCTTATCAAGCGTGCGCAAAAACGTATCCATCACGGCACGTTCATGCATGTACTTTTGTTTGTGCGCATTACCGAACGCCTCCTCAAACGCATGCATCAGCTCGCTGATCGCGCGCAGATTGAGCATACGCGCCGAACCTTTGATGGTATGCAGCGTGCGCAGGATTTCATCCGGTGCATCGGTATCGCCCGGATTTTTTTCGATACGGAGCAACGCATTGTTCAAACGCCGGATATTTTCCCGTGTTTCGAGTACAAACTTTTGAATAAATGTGCTGCGATCGAAGCGCGTGTTCATTTCAAATATTGTTTACAAGCATTGATCAGATAATCGGACGAATAACCTTGTGCCAAAAATGACACCGAAGTATCCTGTTTATGTTCTAAAATTTTGATAGTGTTGCGAAATTCACGCCGCGCATCGTCCGTTTTCCCGCTTTGGCGATATACCGAAGCCAAATAATAATGCGCCATCGCAAGGTCTTTTTTCAAAAACAGCGCTTTTTTCAGTTTTTCCGTTGCGGCGGCAAATTGTCCGGCGTGGTAATCTACCAGCCCGCTTAAAAAATAAACCTCCGCATTGAGCGCATCAAGCGCCATCATCGCATCGCAGGTTTTGCGCGCCAAATCGAAGTCTTCCTGCCCAATATAGATGAAAGCTTTTAAAATCAAAAAAGGAATTTTAGGTTCTAGCCCGTCAGCGTGCATGTCCCATAATGCCAGAATCTGTGCATACGCGCCGTCTTTGTACATTGCAAAGACCTGATCCAAACTGGGCGGCGCTTCCGGTTTGGTGCGTGACGACGCGGATCGGGGCGTTTGCGGTTTGGCGATTTCTTTCGGAGAAGCCGGACGATGGTGACGTTTCGATTCGTGAAGCGAAGGCGCTATCGTTTTTTTGGTTTTTTCTTCGGTTCCCGTTTTTTTCTGATACAAAAAGACACCGTCGTAATCCACCAGATCCAAATGGCCGAAATTATGATGCAACGTCTCGGATGAACCCAAAAACAAATAACCCGATTCATTGAGCACTTCGCTCAAGCGGCGATTCACCGATTGGATTTTATCTTTGGGAAAATAAATGGATACGTTGCGGAAAAAGATCACATCAATGTCGTGCAGATAATCCGGATAATGATCGTCAAACAAATTGAGATATTCAAAACGCGTTATGGCGCGAATGCGCTCGTCTATGATCCGGTAATCCATAAGCCGTTGATCAGGGATGCGAAAATAGGTGTTAAGATACGACGGGTCTATCGCACGGAAAGAATTGCGGCCAAAATTACCGAGCTGCGCTATCGTCAACGCGTTGCGATCAATATCGGTTGCCAGCACTTCGATATCAAAATCACCGAGCAACATGCGCGTTTCGAAAAGGCTGATGGCGATGGTATAAGCTTCTTCGCCGGTCGAGCAGCCCGCGCTCCACACACGAATCCGGCGCTCTTTCTTTTTACGAAGCAACTCCGGCACGATGTGAGACTTGAGCACGCGAAAATGGGCCGGCTCGCGAAAAAAATACGTTTCATTATTGGTGATGGATTCGATGAATTTACGCAATTCATCTTCGCCGGCTTCCCGGCCTGCGATGTGTACGTGGTAGGAATAAAAATCACTAAATCCGGTCTGCGTCATGCGCTCACGGATTTTACGTTCCAATTCGCTGCGGCTGTCATCGGGTATGGCGATTCCGCAGAAATCGAGGATCGTTTTCCTAAACGTTTCAAATAATGCGCGGGTAAATTCCTGTTGCAACGGTTATCCTCAGGCGTCGGTTTTGATACCCGTCCAACGGGTTATTTGTTCGGCGATACGCTCCGCCGGTAAAACGATTTCCGCGGCGCCTATGTCTATCGCGGCTTTGGGCATACCGAAAATCAGCGAAGTCGCTTCGTCTTGTACGATCGTATGTCCGCCGTTTTGTTTTATAGCCAGCATACCGTCGGCGCCGTCCCGGCCCATACCGGTCAAAAGTACGCCCACCGCATGCCGCTTGGCATGGGTCGCCAGCGAACGCAAAAGAACCGAACCCGACGGTTTGTGCCCGGATACGTCTTCTTTTTCACTCAGAACGATTTTGTTTTGCGCTCCGATTTCCAGGTGTTTACCGTTGGGAGCGATATATACCGTACCGCGTGCCAACGCCTCACCCTGTTCGGCGGACTTGACCCGAAGCGGCGACACGTCGGCAAGCCACTGGATCAGACCGTCGGTAAACCCGTCGGCAAGGATCAGACCGTCGGTAAACCCGTCGGCAATATGCTGCACGACCAATACCGGCGCGGAAAGGTTTTTGGGCAAAGAACCCAGTATCGAAGCCAGCGCACGCGGGCCGCCGGTGGACGCAACGATGCCGATGACACGCAAAAAATCACTCGTATCGTTGACGGTTTTGACATCCACCATTTTGCCTGAGATATGCGTAATCACTTTGACCCGTGCGATCAATTTTACTTTGCGAATAAATTCTTCGTATTTACGCGCATGAAAATCCAATTCGAGGGAGGGCTTCTCGACCACTTCCAGCGCGCCAAACGATAACGCCTGAAACGCAATGCTCGCATCCGTACTGGAGGTGATCACCAAAATCGGCGTCGGATAGTGCGCCATGATTTGTTTGATCGCATCAAGGCCGTTCATGATCGGCATCTGGATATCCACCGTGATCACATCCGGGCGCAGCGTTTCGGCCATAGCCACGGCTTCGCGGCCATTGACCGCTTTACCGACAATACGGATATCGTCATCGGTTTCCAAAATCGTGGCGATAATGTCCACGGCGGTCGGCGAATCATCGGCAATCAGAACACGAATCTGACTCATACGAATAAAAAAGGTAGGTGAGAACGCGTTTTGAATATGGGGAAAATATATATCAGACGGCCTGCATATACAAGGTTTAGTCTACAAAATATCGCGCCGTTTCCCGCATCCGGTTAAAATTCTTGCATTACGCCGGTATCGTGCCTATTTTGGGCGCATGAAATCTTTGCCGATGTTACGCATCCCCATCGTACGTTATTATTGCCTGCATTTGCATACCCATGCACCGCACGATACGGTACCGTATCCTGATTTGTATGCCTCCTTTGCGCAGACCGCGTATTCACAAATGATACTCAGCGATGTCGCTTCGGATCAAAAAACCATGCAAAAGCAGGCGCGCAATACGGCATTGGACGAATTTCAGGTTATCGAAAATTATACGGCCAAATTAGATGACCATTCTACGATCAATATCACCATCTACGAAGCCTACGATCTGCCCAAAGATCTTTTGATCGCCGATTTATCCGAAGAGCTTTTGGAAACACTGGAAATCATTTATCTTTTTTATAAAGGCGCTATTTTCCCGGGCATTCACAAACTGGAAATGCTGCTTGATATGGGCGTCATCGCCATGTTGCCGTTTCGTGAAATTTTGTCGCGCGTGCTCCCGGATATGCTCAAAATCAATATACTCGCCGAATACCAGCTGATGAATTTTGACAAACACGATGACGATTTTATTGATTTCAATCTGATCTGGTTTCTCGGAAAACTCAATCTGCAAACCGTGGACAAGTTTCTCAGCGATAACGATTGGCATCACGACACGCCTGATTTTAATAACCGCGACGAAGAATCACCGCCGTTCGGCGATGCGTACGATCCCGCCGAGTCGGAATCCAATGACGCCGACGCGTCGGCCGGTGCATTTGATCTCAATGAAGAAGATCGTTTGCTAAAAACCGAATTGGAAAACGAACTCAAACATTTTTATCAGGATCAGTCACATTTTTATACCCGCGTAGTCGGACTGCGCCATACGGAGTTTGACATCAGCACGCTGAGCGAAGGTGCGCGGCTGACGCTCGTGCCGGAACCCGAAAATACGCACGACCCTATGGCCGTGAGCGTGCACAGCGCCCGCGGTGAAAAAATAGGTTACCTCAAAAAAGAACTGGCGGCCTTACTTTTTTCGGAATTGCGCCAAGGCGTAGTTTTTCACGCCACCGTCGTCAAAGTTTTGCCCGACGCCGAAGAAGCCAATCTGCGCTTGCATATACTGGTCCGGAAGTGGACGCATCATTTCAACTAACCGGACGACGCCCTCCCACGCACACACCATGGACATTTCAACGCTCAATCACGCTGTACTCGCGGCCAAACCGTATCTCCAAAACGGCCGTGTCGCCGACTATATCCCGGCTTTGCGCGAAGCGGATGCGCAACATTTGGGCGTAGCCGTAGCGGACACCGGCGGTACAGTGATTGGTGCCGGCGACTGCCAGGTTTCTTTTTCGATACAAAGTGTGTCCAAAATTTTTTCATTAGCTTGTGTGCTCCGGCAGCGCGGTCTGGATGCCGTACTGCAGCATGTGGGTATGGAACCCAGCGGCAATCCGTTTTATTCGCTGGTGCAGCTTGAGTACGAATCCGGCAAACCGCGTAATCCGTTTATCAATGCCGGCGCCATCGCCGTGACCAGTTTATTACCCGGTCAGACGGCCGGCGAAAAATCCGAATTTTTATGCCGTTTCCTGTCCGAGATATCCGGGACTCCGATCGCGGTCAATGAAAAAGTTTATTTCTCTGAATACGAAACAAGCCATCGTAACCGCGCCGTGGCGCATTTTATGAAACATTTTGGCAATCTTGAGGGCAATGTCGAAGAGGCCGTTAATGCTTATTTTCAGCAATGCTCGATCACGATGGATGCGGTTACACTGGCGCGCCTCGGGCTTTTTTTGGCACAACACGGCACGGATCCGGTTTCCGGCAAAACCATCGTGGATGCCAAAAGCCAGCGTTTCTTATTGGCCATGATGACCATGTGCGGCTTGTATGACGCCTCGGGAGAGTTTGCCGTACGCGTGGGTTTACCGGCCAAAAGCGGCGTGGGCGGGGGTATTTTTACCGTCGTGCCCGGCCGTTATACGATCGTTACATTCGGGCCGGCCTTGGATGACAAAGGAAATAGCATCGGCGGCATTCAAATATTAGAACATCTCTCTTCGGCCTGCCAACTTTCCTCCTGGGTATAAGCATTTCCCTTGTTATTAACGACTTCATACTTGAATTTTAATTGGCTTTTAGCAAAAAGCGTTTGGTTTGCAGACTATGTTGTGACCGTTATGTGACGCATAACATAATATCGAAATATCCCTTACCATTTCTCTTTGCGACTTGGCGAAAAAAATATTCTCGCTAAGACGCCAACCCCTACCCTGCCGTTCCCGCGAAAGGGGGAATGACCGTTGTGTATGAGCACCCGCGTGCGCGGGTGAGACAATGTAAAATCACACCTGTTTCTATTTTCTCTTTGCGGCTTTGCGAGAAATTATACAAGCTCGCCAAGGCGCTAAGGCGCGAAAAAAACATCAAGACCATATAATTGAGTTTCATGCGTTTTAACGATGCGCATTGGGGTCGCTGGTTACGTTTTGACCGTTATACGATCATTAATAATTTACGATATATCGCCAAAAACTTACCAAAATCATTTGACCGCGATGGGTATTTTGCCTATCTTCGGCGCGCGTACAGCCTATGTGATTTTGCATATTTTAACATATTATTTCGGAGGATTTTTTAATGAATATTATCGTCTGCATGAAACAAGTTCCGGACAGCGAAACGCGCGTAAAAATCGGCGCCGACGGCAAGTCTGTGGATCTTTCGGCGGCCAATTTTGTGGTCAACCCCTATGACGAATTTGCCATCGAAGAAGGCATTCGTCTCAAAGAAAAATTTGGCGGTGAAGTGACGATCCTGACGCTCGGTACGGATCGCGCGGAAAATGACATTCGTAAAGGTTTGGCTATGGGCGCGGACAAAGCGATCCTGCTCAAAGCCGATGCGTTTGACGGCGATGTAGCCCATGCACTGGCGGAAGAAATCAAAACCGGCGCGTACGATTTGGTACTTTTCGGCAAACAAGCCATTGACGAAGACAGCTCCGTCATGCCGCAAATGATCGCTGAAAAGCTGAATCTCCCCTGCGTCACGGTGGTTACCAAACTGGATGTCCAGGCCGAGACCAAAGCGATCACCTGCGAACGTGAAATCGAAGGCGGCAAAGAGATCGTCGAACTTTCGTATCCGGCCGTAATCGGCACCCAAAAAGGAATCAATGAACCGCGTTTGCCTAACCTCAAAGGCATCATGGCGGCCAAGAAAAAAACCATCGATAAAAAAGACCCGGCTAAAGCTCCGGCGATGACGGAAATCGTAGCGATCGAATTGCCACCGGCACGTCCTGCGGGCAAAATCGTCGGCAAAGGCGCCGATGCGGTTCCCGAGTTGCTTCGCTTACTGCACGAAGAGGCCAAAGTCATCTAAGCGGTTCACGATCCGATCAACAAAAAAAATAATATGGAGTATATATGTCCGTTATAGCATTTGCAGAACAGCGCGGCGGCGCTTTTAAGAAATCGGCTTTCGAAGCCGTGGCCGAGGCCAAACGTCTGGCCGATAAACTCGGTACGCAGGCCGTCGCCGTAGTCATCGGAAATAACGTGTCCGGTATAGCCGCCGAACTCGGCAAATACGGCGCTTCCAAAGTCTATGTCGCAGAAAACGCGGCGTTGGAAAACTATTCGACCGAAGGTTACACGCAAGCTCTGAACGAAGCCGTCAAAAAAGAAAATGCTTCGGTGGTACTTTTGGGTGCGACGGCGATGGGCAAAGACCTCGCACCGCGTACGGCTGCACGTCTGGGCGCCGGTATCGCGAGCGATGTCACCGGTTTGGACGTCGAAGGCGGTAAAATCACCATTACCCGCCCGATCATGTCCGGCAAAGCCTTCCAAAAACTGCGCATTACGACGGCCACCCAAGTGATCACGATTCGCCCCAATGTATTTAAAGCAACCGAGTCCGGTGCGGCCGCGGCAGTAGAAAATCTTTCGATGACGATGGCCCCCATCCGTGCTACGGTAAAAAACACGGTCGTCGAATCCGGTAAAAAAGTCGAGCTCACCGAAGCCGATGTCGTCGTTTCCGGCGGACGCGGGCTCAAAGCGCCTGAAAACTGGAACTTGGTCGTGGAATTGGCCGAAGCTTTCGGTGGCGCCCACGGCGCATCACGTGCGGTCGTAGACGCCGGATGGCGTTCGCACGAAGAGCAGGTCGGTCAAACCGGTAAAACGGTCAGCCCGCAACTCTATATCGCGTGCGGCATTTCCGGTGCCATTCAGCATTTGGCCGGTATGTCGAGTTCCAAATACATCGTGGCGATCAATAGCGATGCGGAAGCGCCGATATTCAAAATCGCCGACTACGGTATCGTAGGCGATGTGATGGAGATATTGCCTGCCATGACCGCCCAAGTGCGTAAGATCAAAGGCAAATAGTCCGATTTATTTTTAGCTTGCCAGGGGCTGACGCATAAGCGATCAGCCCTTTTTTGTTTATGAAGTATATCTGCCGGCGGAAAAAATCATTGCAAAATAAGCCTTAGCCGCCTATCTTTGACCGGCTTTTATTTTATCTTCGTACGACATTCGGGCAATTAGCTCAGTTGGTTCAGAGCGTTCGCTTCACACGCGAAAGGTCACTGGTTCGAATCCAGTATTGCCCACCAATTCTTAAACATATTTCTATATATTTCTTTAGACGCGAAAGGCCATCCCGCCTGAAGCGGGATATTGCCCACCAATTCTTAAACATAAGCGGGATATTGCCAATTTATCTCATGAATATTTCTATCAGCGCTTTAATATATATACCCTATTCGATATCATTGAAGCAACAGTTGTTCATGGTTCCATTGTGAGCTATAATCGCCAGCATAATCTATAGATTCCATTTATGATACGAGTATCCTTTGGTAAGCATTTTTCTTGATTATTCTCTTTTCATCTACGAAATTGCTTATAATCCTTTCTCTTTGGGGTTCGTATTTTGCCTAAATCCATTTCCGAAGCTGAAACCCGTTATTCCCTGATCGATCCCGATCTTAAAAAAGCCGGATGGAATCTGTCCGACCGGTCGCAGGTGGGGTTTGAAATTCCGGTCGACCGATACGACGGTAAGCTGGAAGAGGGGATCACCGACTATTGCCTCTACCACGCCAACGGCGAAGTTCTGGCCGTCGTGGAAGCCAAGCGAACCAGCCGCGATGCCCGCGTAGGGCAGAAGCAGGTTGAAGATTACGTCACTAAGATCGCTAAAACCCAATCCTTCCGACCGTTTGCCTTTATGGCCAATGGCACGGATATCTTCTTCTGGGATACCGAGGAATCAGCACCGCGCCACGTTGCCGGGTTCTTTTCACGTGAGAATCTCGAACGCCTGCTCTGGATCAAACAAAACCGCATTCCGCTAAGCACGATTCAGATAAAACAATCCATCGTTGACCGCGCGTATCAGGCGGAAGCAATTCGCCGCATCTCCGAGACCATCGAATTAAAGAAAAAACGTAAAGCCCTGCTTGTCATGGCTACGGGAACGGGCAAAACGCGCACAACGATGGCCCTGATCGACGTATTTCTGCAGGCCCGCGCCGCTCAGAGGGTTCTGTTCCTCGCTGACCGTGATGCCTTGGTGCAACAGGCCATGACGGACGGACTCAAACGCCATCTGCCCAACGAAGCCCGCGGACGTATACGAACTTACGACCTCGACAAAACCAAAAGGGTCTTCGTATCCACGCTGCAGACTTTGGAGATCTGTTTCAAGGAATTCACACCCGGTGATTTCGATCTGATCATTACCGACGAATGCCATCGCTCGATATACAATAAATTCACCGACGTATTGGCCTATTTCGATGCCGTTCAGATAGGCCTTACGGCTACTCCGGCGCAATTCATCGACCGCGATACATTCAAATTCTTCGATTGCGAAAATAACGCCCCGACCTTCCTGTATTCCTACGAGGATGCCGTCAAAGAAGAATATCTGGTAGACTACAACGTCTATTCCGCACAGACCAAATTCCAGCGCAAAGGCATCAAAGGCGTGGACCTGAGCGAGGAGGAACAAAACGCCCTGCGCGAGCGCGGCATTGATCCGGAGGACATCAATTACGAAGGCACCGACCTGGAACGCAAAGTGACCAACCGCGACACCCTGCGGAAACAGATCGAGGAATTCATGGAAGTCTGTCACAAAGATTCCACCGGCCAGCTTCCGGGCAAGTCTATCGTCTTTGCCATCACGCAGGATCACGCCATGCGCATTGCGGAGGAATTCAACAAAATGTATCCCGAACATCAGGGGCGGGTGGTGCAGGTGATCACCAGCAAGATGGAACGCACGCGCGAACTGATCGATGCCTTCAAGAAAAACGACATGCCGCGCATAGCGATCTCCGTGGACATGCTCGACACGGGCATCGACGTGCCGGAGGTCGTGAATCTGGCCTTCATGAAGCCGGTCAATTCGCAGATCAAATTCTGGCAGATGATCGGACGCGGCACGCGCCCGCACGAAGCCTGTCAAAACTATGCCTGGCTGCCCAATAGCCGCAAAGAGAGTTTCCTCATCGTGGATTTCTGGGAGAATTTCGAACACTTCGAGATGATGCCCAAAGACGACAAAGGCCCTTCGCAGGTGCCCGTGCTCGTCACGATATTCCATACTCGCCTTCAGAAACTTCAGTTTCTTCTGGGCGACCAGTCTTCCGCCGATCTCAAACGCATCGTGCAGGACGTACGCGCGGACATTGCCAGGATTCCAACCGATTCTTTTACCGTAAAGAGATCCATGAGCGACCTGAGGCAGGTCACGGACGATGATTTCTGGGCTTATCTGACGGAAGACAAACTCGAACTGCTCCGTCTCAGGATCGCGCCCTTGCTCCGGTTCGTCACCGGAGTCAATCCCAAAGAAGCCTTTTTCATCAGCAAGATGGAACGTGCGGAACTGTTTCTTCTGCAGAAAAAAGACTTATCCGCGCTCATGGAATCCATTCGTGAAGACGTAGCACGTCTGCCGTCATCACTGCCGCAGGTAAAAGCGGTCGAAGAACACCGCCAAAATATATTAGCCAATAAATTCTGGACCGAACTCACGCTTGAACGTCTTGACACAGCCAAAAAAGCCCTCGCCCCGGTGATGAAACTGGCCGAAGACATCAAAACCGATCCCATCGAACTCGGCCTCGACGACATCATCGATTCCCGCCGGTGGATCATTCTGCGCGACAAGACCGGAAAGCAAAAGATCATGATCGAGGAATACAAAAAGCAGGTCGAGGAGAAGATCCTTGAACTGGCCGAAAAACATCCGACGATCAAAAAGCTCAAAGCCGGTGAAACCATCACGGCAGGCGATCTGGAAGACTTAGACGATACACTTGAAAAAGAACTGATCCATCTCGGCCTTGACGAAGAAAATATTCTCAAAGCTTTCGGCGTGCGCGTAGGGAATCTCGTGGATTTTCTCAAACATATCCTGCACCTGGAGTCGCTTCCGACCTACGCATCCATCGTGCAAAGGTCATTCGATGCCTTTATTCTGGAACATAATTACAACGCCGATCAGTCGCGTTTTCTTCGTGTCGTGCAAAGCGTATTTCTGCAAAGACGCAAACTGGAACTGGCCGATCTGTATGAGGAACCGTTTACGAATCTTGGAATGAATGCGGTGGAGAAGTTATTTGGGAAAGAGGAAGTGGATGAATTGATTATGTTAACAAGAAGATTAGTTGCTTGAAGATGGATGTAAAGAACTTTTTCGTGATATATAAATCATTGTTCTAATCTATTTGGAAAGACATTTGCAAAATAATGGGAGGTAACATGCGTTTTTTTGTATTCATATCCACAACTTGTCATAAAGATGCTCAAGAAAAGGGCTTTGCGAAGGAAATTGAGAAGCTGAGAATAAAGGTTGAAGCCGATCAATCAGTAGACTCATGGGAAGATTTTTTGCCAAGTCCTATCATACAAAAGAAATTAGGGGGTTATAGGTTAGTCGCAGAAAAGCGAATCGTTGATGACTCCACAATGGCGATAGTATTTCTTACTATTTTGAAAAAGGGAACTCCGAAATATGAGAAATTTCATGGTGCAGAAGTCGAGTATTGTGAAAACCTTAAACCATCAAATTTACAAGTTACCGATGAAATCAGGGCTCGCATTAGAGAAGAAAATTCTGTACCAATTGTTCCTGAGCCGAATGACATAGAATACAGTTATCTTTTTGATCAGGGCAATAGCCTGGATTTTGACGATGGCATTGTGTTCGAAAGTCATGAATGGGTCCAACGTATCTCCAAGGGTGAATACCAACAATATCTAACAGATTTCTACAATATTGCTAGTGGCATATTTGGGGATGCGACAGACACATTAAAGATCAGCTCTTCAACTAGTGCACAGATCTTATTCCGTTACTTTCCTGAATCAAAAATATTGTTTCTGATTTCACCGATTACAAAAGCCAATCAATCAGAAATTCAGAAGATTCAGGAACAATTTGCGTCTATTTTAATGAATTCAACGGTGTCCCAAGACGAATTATTGAGACAAAGCGGAAGATCTTATCCTGCATTAGTACTCGCTGATGATTTTGAAGTGTGGAGTGCCATTGAGTCTAACAAAGAGGGCAATTTGGCCCTTTCTCCAGAGGAATCAGTTATTCTAGAGTCCGTTTTCTTGTCAAAGAGACCCAAAGAAAAGAGATTTCCCCTGTTCATTAATGGAAGACCGGGTAGCGGTAAGTCTACGGTCTTACATTATATGTTTGCAGAGTTTTTTTTTCGACATATTCAGAAGTCGAAAGATCAGAGGCTAAAGCGGCCGCCCCTGTATCTCACATATAATCCGAGACTACTGGAAAACGCCCGAGCCGCTGTGGTCAAAATAGTGACATCAAACCACAAATTTGCCGCAGAAAAAAAAGTATTTACGGAGCAGGAATTGGAGGAAACCCTCGATCAGGCATTTGAAGTTTTTCATGATTTTCTTAAAAAATCTCTGCCATCAGAAAAGTCAAACTTATTCCGTAAAGATAAAAGGATTGATTTTGGAGAGTTTAAGAAAAGATGGTCAGACCATATGAGGCGTGATTTCCGGAATGAACTAAAAAAAATCAACGCCGAATTAGCATGGCATGTTATTAGAACATACATCAAAGGCATGCGTGACGATGAGGATAACTATTTTGACAAGGATTCCTATTTTGATCTTCCGGAAAAGAGAAAAACAGTCAGTCAGAAGACATTTGACTTAATTTATGATGAATGTTGGGAAGGTTGGTATTATCCATTATGCAATAAATCGCAATACTGGGATGATCAGGATCTGACGCGCAAGGTTCTTGATGAGGTTGGGGCAGATTATTTCCAATATCCAGCCGTTTTTTGTGATGAGGCACAAGATTTTACTCGGATTGAATTGGAACTTATTTTCAGGATGAATCTTTTTTCACGACGACGGACATTACCGGATCAGATAAAAAATATCGCATTTTCATTTGCAGGTGACCCATTCCAGACTCTCAACCCAACAGGATTCAATTGGGAATCAGTTTCATCAGCTTTTTATGAAAGAATAGTTCAACATTTGGATCCTTCTGGATCAGGGCGGCTTCAATTCAATCCTCAAGAACTGAAGAACAGTTACCGTTCGACACGTCACATCGTAGGAGTGTGCAATCTCATACTCTTAGTTCGCGGCATTCTCTTTAATATACCTAAGCTGCATCCACAAGTATCTTGGTTTGAAAGGGATGCTTCAGTTCCGGAATTTTATGATATACAAAGTCAGCATTGTGTTGATCGACTAAGAGAGGAGGAGAGCATTACGGTTATCTTACCCTGTCAAGAAGATGAAGAATTAGACTACATCGAGAAAGACAGTATTTTAAAGGAATTGTCGGTTTCCGGAGACCGTCCAAGAACCTTCTTAAGTCCAATGGCTGCCAAAGGTCAAGAATTCCCTCGTGTTGTTATCTATAAGTTCGGAGATGATTGTGTTCGCAACTACCCAACTCTGTTAGACCCACTCTCTTCCGTAAAGCCTCAGGAACAGGACTTGGATAGGCTATTGCCCATGCAATATTTTATGAATCGTCTATATGTGGCAGCCAGCAGGGCTCAGAAGCGATTGATCATTGTTGATACAGAAGATGGCATTAGCAAATTCTGGAATAATGCAATGATGACTAACCCCGATGCTCTTATTGATAAGTATAGAACCATGTTTGATCCGAATAATCCATGGGGGACAAAAAATATCTGTCTCTGTCAGCCGGGCGTCCAGACCACAAAAGATAGAAAATGGTCCGAAGATCGGGAAAACCCTGAAGAGCTCGCAGAAGTAGCGAAGAACTTAAAGGAGGACGGAAGAAGAACCAAGAGTTCATATAAGTTGCGTCTAGCATCAGCAAATTTTGAGCGCGCTTCTTTACCTGATGAAGCTAAAAGATGTATGGCATTGTGTTATGAAATAGAAAATAAGTATACTGAAGCAGCTAAATTGTATCAAGAACAATCCTTACACACAGAAGCTCTTGGGTGCTATTGGCAGGGGGGCTTGTTCAGTAATGTTGTAAAAAATGTTGCGTTTTCGGAGTATCCAGAGTACCGAGCGTCAGATTTTATGCTGGGAGTGCAAAGTGGATCAGACAGTATACAGTTCCTTGATTTTATTTCGAATGAAATGCGCGGCCCCAGGAAAAATAATATAATTGACAATCCGACATGGATTAACGTTTTTGAGAAACTGATAGCAGCGCTGGCGAAAATGGACAACACAACTGATGGTAACGATGCATATAGAAAAGTTATGGCAATTAGTCAAGAAGGTCTCCCGACGTCACAATACTTGGAGCTTGGAAAACTCGCATGCAAAGCAGGGCTTTATGAGGAAGCATTGAAACAGTTCAATAAAATCACGCCCAAACCGGTTGATGCACCCGAATACGTTTTTGTAAAATCACAACTTTCGCCATTTCCGGAAAGTATTGAATGGCTGCACAAACAAAAAAATGGTAGTGAAATAATAACCCAATGGAAAACGCATTCACTTTTGCTTGAGGAAAAATATGAAACAATAGTCTACAATGCTATTATTGAAAAGCAGGCGTTTGACCTCCTTCCTCAATTC
The DNA here is from genome assembly GCA_013360215.1 of bacterium. Taxonomy (NCBI): domain Bacteria; species bacterium. Next base: position 46,596 of record JABWCP010000039.1, read on the forward strand.
ATAGAGTTTCATCCTAAGTATGACTATTTTTTTAAAGCGCTTAGTGTTTATGAAAAGGAACAAGATGATATATCGTACGAGTTAATGGCGCATCGGCTGATTTGTCATTACGTAGATGAAAACCGATGGACAGAAGTGTTGAAGTTCTTGAACAGTAATATCAAGATAAAAAAGTTGGATTTAGGTATAAAGAATCGATTTGTTTTTGAATTTGCAAAATCATCACCGAAACTCAATGAAGAAAACGAAAAAGCCATCGCAGATTTTATTGAGAAGTGGTATATCAAACACCCAGAATCAATTTTTAGTATAAAGATAGTTGGGACGTCAGTTGAGAAATCAAATCGTATGATTCTTTCTCTTGAATTTTATGAAAATATTTGGAAGCACAAGAAATATGGATCAGAAGCAGATCTGGAATTTGCAAGAAGACGTTGGTTGCGGTGTAAAAATAGGCAAATAGAACGTGGCAAATCCACATCTCGTGGAATTGAGGACTTTGAAAAATACTCTGCGGAGTGGGGCTATTCTATTGATGACATCCCGCAATATGAAGATCTTGATGGTATATCTTTTTCAGACGAGTATAAAGTTCCAGTGCAGCAGCAAAAAGCACGAGCAAGTACGCGGGTCGAGATTAGAAAGGATACGATTTCTGAAGAGCAGCGACTGGCTATCAAGGATCTTTATGAAATTGGTTATTCAGTAGAAAAAATACGACATATATTTCCGACGGTGTCCAATAACACGATCGAAATGATAATTGACAGTAACATGACTGAAGCGCAGAACAAACACAAGTAAATCATGCTCACAAACCCTGACTTAAAATCAAAAATCGACTCCCTCTGGGACAAATTCTGGTCCGGTGGAATAGCCAATCCGATTACAGCCATTGAACAAATGTCCTATCTGATCTTTCTGAAAAGACTGGAAGACATGGACAATGCCCGCGCCGCCGCGGCTAAGCGGAGAAATGAAACGTACCGCTCGGTATTTCACGGAAATAAGGAATGCAGATGGTCGCACTGGAGCCAATTGCCCGGCGATCAAATGCTCAAGCATGTGCGCGATAAGGTGTTCGATTTCCTGCGGGAAGTGGGCGGGGAGACGAGCACATTCACACAGCACATGGAAGACGCCGTGTTTGTCATTCCGAAAGCGTCGCTCTTGCAGGAAGCGGTCAAGATCATCGACGATATGCACATTTCGGAACAAAACGTGGACGTGCAGGGCGATCTGTATGAGTATTTGTTGAGCCAGCTTACCACGTCCGGCAAGAACGGCCAATTCCGCACTCCGCGGCATATCATTCGTATGATCACGAAACTCGTCGATCCGAAGATCGGCCAGCGTATTTGCGATCCGGCTTGCGGCACGGGCGGGTTTCTTGTCGCCGCCTATGAACAAATTCTCGAAGAAAACACGACCCCTGACCTGATCGAACGCGACGAAGACGGCAAGGCGCATCACCTGATCGGCGATAAGATCGCGGATAAGAAACTGATGCAATTCCTGAAAAGCCGCGCGCTCACCGGATACGATTTCGATTCCACGATGGTGCGTATCGGCGCGATGAACCTGATGCTGCACGGCATTGACAATCCGCGCTGCGTTTACACCGATACCATGTCGAAGGCATTTACCGAAAAATCGGAATACGACGTTATTTTAGCCAATCCGCCATTCAAAGGCTCGATCGACAAGAGCGACATCAATGAGCGTTTTACCACCAGCACGACCAAGACGGAACTGCTTTTCATCGAATTGATCTACGGCCTGCTGAAAAACGGCGGCAAGGCGGGCGTGATCGTGCCGGACGGCGTGTTATTCGGGACGAGCAATGCGCATGTGGATACCCGCAAGATCATCGTGGATAAGTGCAAGCTCGAAGGGGTGATCTCTATGCCTTCGGGCGTATTCAAACCGTATGCGGGCGTTTCCACAGCGGTGCTGATATTCCAGAAGGGCGGCACGACGAAGAACGTCTGGTTTTACGATATGGAAGCCGACGGATTTTCACTCGACGATAAACGTCAGCGTGTTGAGGCCAATGATATTCCGGACATTCTGAAGAGTTGGGGATTGAGAAATTCGGAATCACCTATCGACAATCAAAAATTCTTCAAAGTGACCGTCTCCGATATCCGAGCAAATAAATACGATCTTTCCATTTCACGATACAAAGAGATCGTGCACACGGAAATCGAATACGAAAAGCCGGATGTGATCATGAATAAGATCGTCGAATTGGAAAAAGGGATCGCGATGGATGTGGAAGAGATTAGGGAGATGATGAAGTGACTACTGTTCAATACTATCCCAAAGTCAATTTACGCGATCATGCTTTGTTAATAAGGGGTATTACGTTCAAGCCGCATCAAAAAACTGATATTCCTTCTGATGATGCAATAGTGTGCTTACGTACTGCCAATGTCCAATCTAATGTTGATTGGAGAAGTCTTATCTATATTCCAAAGGCACTAGTAAAAAGGACTGATAAGTTATTGCGTGAAAAAGACATTCTAATATCAACAGCCAATAGCAATAATTTGGTTGGCAAGTGTTGCTTGATTCGCTCACTTCAAGTCCCGGCAACACTTGGGGGATTCATTTCCGTTATTCGCGCAAATGGTGAGAGCCTTGACGCGTCGTATCTTTATCATTATTTGAATTCTGACGAAATTCAAGCGCTTCTCAGAAGTATTTCCAGGCAAACTACAAATATTTCGAACCTACCGACAGACCAATTGTTGAATGTTCAAATCCCTCTCCCTCCTCTTCCTATCCAGAAGCGCATCGCCGTGATACTTGAGAAAGCCGACGCCGCGCGCGAAAAGCGTCGCCAAACCATCGAGCTCACAGAAAAATTTCTCCAGTCCGCCTTCCTCGAAATGTTCGGCGATCCGGTGACAAATCCGAAGGGGTGGGAAAAGGAGACCATGGATGAGCTGTGTGATAGAATTACAGATGGTACGCACGACACTCCCAAACGCCTAACACAAGGAGTGAAGTTCATAACTGGAAAGAATATTCGCCCACATAGGATTGACTTCAGCAATCTGGACTTTGTTTCGCAAGATGTTCATGAGGAAATCTATAGGAGGTGTAATCCTATATTCGGAGATGTTCTTTACACAAATATTGGAGTCAATCTTGGAACCGCCGTCATGAACAACCTGCATGAAGAATTCAGCATGAAGAATGTTGCGTTGCTCAAACATAATCGTCAGAAACTGGAATCTCGATTTCTTGAATACATTCTCAATGATCAAAGAATGAAAAAGGCTCTTCTCAAGCGCTTTTCAATTGGTGGAGCTCAATCATTTTTAAGCTTAGGTAACATTAAAATGATTGAAATACCAGTTCCCCCTCTCTCCTTACAGCAAAAATTCGCCGCGATGGTCGAGAAAGTCGAAGCCATGCGCTTCAGGCAGCGCGCGTCGGAGCAGGAATTGGAAAATTTGTTTCACAGTTTGATGCAGCAGGCGTTTAAGGGGGAGTTGGTACTTGCTTGAATAGTGCAATCTGAAATGTGGGTAGTGGAAAACTTGTAACATTTTAAGTGTATAAATAGGGGAGCATTTCTTATGATGAAGACATCAATAGTCGTTCTTTGTCTCGCAATAGCATCTTGCATGCCTTCCACTGCGACTCATCAAGGCTCTTTCTTTCAGAAGAAGGCCGGAAAGAGAAAAATCGTCATTTTCTATCATGGTATTTTTGGCGATGCTCGCACAACGTGGGGTAAGACGGATAAGGCATGGCCAATGTTAATTTCTTCTGATCCCCAGTTTGAAGATTTTGATGTTTTCGTAGTTGACTATGACTCTCCATACTTGTCCAAAACATCAAATATAGAAGAAGTCTCGGTTGCCAAGAAACAAGAATTGCAAACTAAGGGTATTCTGCGTGACTATGATCAAGTTCATATTATTGCTCACAGCATGGGGGGAATTATTGCACAGCGAATTTGTGTGCTTTTAAGGGCAGAGACTACACCTGACTATTCAAAAATAAAATCTATTACACTGCTTTCAACCCCTAGTCATGGAGCAACTATTGCATATTTGACATCTTGGTTAAGCTCAAATCCACAGTTGAAAGATCTCAAATCTTCTGATATGAACACTCTATTACAGGCTTATTATAATTCTTGGAAGCTACTGGCTGATAGCAGGGTGAAGTCTGGGTTACTTCAACCTAGGATTAATGTTCTCTATGAAACTAAACCAATGATTACTATCAAAATTGTCGAGAGAACATATACTCTAACGGCTTTCGATGGTTTACCAATCGCTCTGGACAGGAATCATATTGACATGGCGAAGCCAGACGGATATGAGGATAGATTGTATGAAACGGTCCGATCTTTCATCCAAGAGGCTGTGGAACCACCAGAGGAAGAGGTGGGCATGTTCATAGTTGAGGGGATGAGCTTCGATGATGCCGTGAATGGAATATTGCGAGGTACTGGGTTCGCTCCACGTTACATTTCTTGTGATACAATCAAAAATAAAAAAATTGTTGCGGGTGAGTTAAAGGCTCGGTCAATTGAGAGGTTCATTGCGTTGCTTGGGCAGCGCCTTATAGGAAGTAACAGAATTCAACTAAAAATCCAAAAAAACCAGGAGCAAAGTCTATATGACATCAGTTGCGACGAAAATTAAATTCGGATTGTACTTGCTTATTTTCCCTTCCTTTGGAATCAATTCGCAAACCAAAACTTCTTGTGGAACACAACCCTTAGAAGTTAGATGCGAAAAAAATCAGGTACCGGTTTGTAGGAGGAATTACGCAGAATGCTATACTCCCAAAGGGATTACTAAGGAACAAAAGTGTGCAGATCTTCTGAGTCATGTAACTGAAAAGGCAATCACGACAGAAAACCTGTCAGAATATTGGAAACTCATTGAGGATGGTGAGTATGGAACAGGAGACAACAAAGTCAGCTTTGTAATACCCGATGACTGGAAAACGATTGTTGGAAATTCTCAAACAACTGATGGGAAGGCGCAGGACAAGCAACAAGACATATTAAAGAAAACGCTTGACGAGTTAGATGGCAAGATAAAGAACTTGGAAAACGACGGAAGCATACAAGCGGTTGTTTCGCAAATGAACGCGAATGACAAAACGGAGTATAACAAGAAAATCCAAGCCATGAGGGATGCAATATTGGAAGCGCGAAATAACCTTAACCAGGGGAGTGCAAAAGAAAAAATAACAAAACAACAAAAAGAACTCGAAAACTTAAAGATTTGGATCGATGGCAAACGGCCGTGACAATTAGGATTGTCCGCATTATGCAGATGTGTTTTCAAATTCTTGAAAATATCCTTATAGTACTTAATACGTTACGCGCGTCGGAGCTGGAATTGGAAAATTTGTTTCAGAGTTTAATGCAGAGAGCGTTTAAGGTGAAGTTGGTGAGTTAAACCTAAAAGGTCTATTGGAATTGATTGAATTACACGTAAATGCGGGAATATGGAACAGGCAGGTCGAAACCTATAGTCAGGATAGACCTTATAGGTTTACGACTGTCGAGAAAGTTGAAGCCATGCGTACGAAGCAGCGCGCGTCGGAGCAGGAATTGGATTTGCTTTTTCAAGCATTAATGCAAAGAGCATTTAAAGGAGAATTGGTAAGTTGACTTGCCCTGAGCGATGCGCCTTCGGCGCAGAGTAAAGAGGCATAGATTGTTTAAGGAAGACAAGCACAGCGTGCAAGATTGGGGCTTTGTGATTCACGTTCGGAGATTCAGCACTTATTGATTATGTCAGTTTACAGGATGCTCTGTAATCCTTGAGAACACAAACCCACAAACCATTGGTGGCAATATCGGAGACCACTATGAATTTTGAGCAGATTACTGAAAATTATAGACTTAGAAACCCTCATAAAAAACGAAACCCGATAGTTTGAATTGCTTCAGGGACTACCGGGAATAAGACATCATTAACATACATACATTTGAACGATAAAAGCAAATAAAAGTTTACAATGAAATGGGAAACGGAAGCAACATCGTACCCCCCTTTGGATAGAAGGGAAAGAAGGATTGAGATTGGTGATAGAACATTGCAGGAAGTCTTGCGAGCGTAG
>JABWCP010000040.1 GCA_013360215.1 bacterium
AACGGACGTTTTCACGGTAAAACGATCGTAGAGCATATTCGATCTAAAGAATGAGTTGCATTTAGCTACGGAATTAATGCGTGACCTTCGGCTAATACCTGATCGTAGAACAATTCTAGCGCAGGATTGACACCTCGCAATCCCGTCACCACTTTTTCAGTCCAATCATAATATTCTTTACGCCGCAGCGTATCCCATCCTCGTGGCGGCGAATGCGTCACATCGCGTACGTTGCAAATCTTGTCGGCAAGGCGTATGACCTTAGCGGCAGGGCTCAATGCGGCAGCGGTAGCAATCTGCTTTTGTTTACGTTCGCTCTTCATTAACGACGGATCGTCGGTTACTTCTAATACCATAGTAAGAACAGTCTTTCCGAATAATCCGAGGATTTCATCGGGTGTGGTTTGTGTATCCTCTATGGTATCATGTAAAATTGCGGCCACGATAATATCGGGATCGCGTACTTCAGCTACACGCCAAAGTAACTCTGCAACCTGAATCGGATGATTGATATACGGCGACGCAGCAGGATCTTTGCGTCGCTGGTGCCGGTGTTTTTCGGCTGAAAAATGTATGGCGGATAAAATCTGCGTGAGATGTTGTTCCGAGAAAACCACAGCGCTCCTTATGTGCAGTCAAAAAAAAAATATGTCAAAACGCGTGAATGCGGTATGGAGTTTTTTTTCAAGAATCCTCAATCGTAATCAAGCTACGACTGTAACTATCAACAATACAAGGAACATTTACACTTGGTCTGGCACTAATATAATTGTTGATATGAGCTTAAGTATGAGTCTTGTGATGACGTTCGTATAAAGTTCTTTATCAAATGTGTGCGGCCTCTTTCTGATAAAATTAATTACGCGTTGTTAACCTTTCTACGTATCAAACGTCTTAGTATAAAGGCTTCTTTATACTAAGGAGAACGTATGACCCGGTATGTATTCATTTTGTACATGGCGCTATTCGCTGGGATAGTACATGCATCAGCCCAACAAATTACACATGAACAGAAAGCCGCGATTATTGAAACAACGGCAGGTTTGTTAGATGAACATTATGTTTTTCCGGATAAAGCAAAAATCGTCGGAAAGATGCTGGTAGATAAATTGAAAAATAGGGGATATGATTCGTTCAGAGATGGGGAGGCGTTTATTCAGGTTCTCAATGAAGATTTGACCACAGCTTTATCTGATCAACATATTAAGATTACTTTTGATCCGCGTCGCGTTAAACAAATTAAAATGGAAAAAGACAATGATGGTAAAAAATTACCGTTGACTAAAGAATGGTTCGAGCGATTGCGTTTTGAAAATTTCAGACTTCGCAAAGTGGAATGGATGGATGGAAATATAGGCTATTTTCGTTTCCTAAATTTTACCGAACTTGATGTGGCCAAGGAAGCGATCAGCGCTTCAATGACGTTTATAAGACATTCTGATGCCATCATAATAGATTTGCGGGACAATGGCGGCGGTCATTCCGAAACCTTGCATTATTTGCTTAGTTATTTTTTGCCGGATCGCCAGAAAATCGGTGAGTTTCACTATCGTAAAAACAATCGCGTTGAAGAAATTAGGATTCCATCGGATACATCCGTAAAGAAAATTCCGAATGATGTGCCGTTATTTCTTTTGGTGAGTCGTAAAACCTCATCGGCGGCGGAAGGTATGGCATCGGTGCTGCAGTCGTCGGGGCGCGCCATAGTTGTCGGTGAACGGACTAGAGGCGAAGGAAATCCTGGAGAATTGTTTATACTAAATGACAATCTGTACATGATGATTCCAACAGCGGTCAGCAAGAATGTGTGGCCCGAAAAACTGCCGGTGGAAGGTCATGGTGTTCAGCCGGATCATGTCATCGCTTCTGAGCTCGCACTTGAAAAGGCGAAACTGGAGATATGTAAAACTTTCGCTTCTTCTTCCAAGATAAAGGAATTAAAACAATCCTACCTTTGGCAAATACCGGTGTGGGAATATGCAATAGCTCCGCAAACCATGCCCGAATACTTCCGGAGTACGCTGTGTGGTTCTTACAACGAAGGAAGGCAAATAATTTACGAAAACGGAATGTATTATTATGTCAATAAGGATAAACAGCAGTTCAGACTTATGAATTACGGGCAAAATATATTGGCGATGGAAGGGAAACCATTTGTTCGAATACGAATACCTGCCAATGAGCAAAAAATAACGTATTTTGAGTTTATATGGGATGATGAGTTTTCTGAGCGAGTTGCACGCATCGAATAACCAATACAGAATCGGAGAAATATTATGTTAGAAGAAGTCGTACTGTTTCCTGCGCTAATGCTGTTGATCGGGTGGGCTTTATGGCTCTGGACGCGTAAGACACAAATGCGTCATCGGGAACGACTGAAACAATTGGAATTGCAGCATGAGTTGGCAAAAAAATTTTCATCCAGCCCGGAATTCATAACATTTGTACAAAGTGAAGAAGGGAAAAGAATATTTACAAATCATGAATCGGGAGTTCATTTTAAAATAATCCGTTATGTGACCGGCGCATTATTACTGATGCTAATAGGCGTTGCTATGATTATCAACGCGTATTCATATCGTTTTGAGACGGATTCAAATTATGTGAGTAAAGCGCAGGACTTTTATTATTGGGGTAGTCTTGCCGTTGCCATCGGAATCGGGCTTGCTGTCAATGCATACGTCACCGTATGGCTTGGCAAAAAATGGAACTTATTCGGTGACCGCAAGTAACCGACATGCGAGAAGATGATTTTAAAATATTTTACGAATCCTACGCAAAGACGTTATGGGCTTATGCATTGCGCCTGACCGGTGATGCATCGTTGGCAGACGATATTGTGCAAGAGAGCTTTATTCGTCTGTTGCATCGCGATATAGATTCACTTACGGACGCGCAACGCAAATCCTATCTGTTTCAAACGGCGACTAATCTATTCAGGGACCACTTGCGTAAAACCAAAAGAACAGTGGCATGGGACGACGTAGATGAGAATGTGTTCATGAAGACGGCTGTGTACGGAGAAGCCGTGGATTTTACCACTGCGTTTGATCAATTACCGCCGCAACAACGCGCACTTTTGTGGATGGCGTATGCCGAAGATTATACCCATGAAGAAATTGCACGTGCTTTGGAATTAAAACCATCCAGCGTAAAAGTATTACTTTTCAGAGCGAAAAAACAATTGACAGACGTACTCACCCGTTTAGGAATAACAAAGGAAAACCGGCATGACTAACTGTGAATACGAAGCTAAAGTGTTACAATCAATAACTGACAACCGATGGAGTGATGAGATTCACCATCATATCCGTGAATGTGAAAATTGCCGAATGATTGCAGAAGTAACACCCCGAATCAAAATACTGCGCGATGAAACTAAAAATCAGGCTGTGGTTCCATTTTATCGCTGGATATACATACAGGCCGCAATACGGTTAAAAGAGAAAAAAACGGCACAGCTGAAATTCAGAAGTAATATCATGCTTGCTCTGACAGTCCTAATCGCATGTATCGGTGTGACGTTGCTTTTTGAGTTCAACGGGTATTCTCCGCTAAATGTATCGAAACAATGGGGTAGTTCGGATGTTTTGTTCGTTTTGACGGGATTGGGAGTATGGCTTCTATCGCAATGGCCACTACATTTTATCGGCGAAATAGAGAATCAAAAATAATTTATCTAAGGTACGTTTCAGATACGGCGTAATAAATGGCCATGAGCCCGCTAAAAACGCTGCTTGCAATAAAACGCCGTTCGAGAGGAACTGTGTTTTGTATGATGTAGTTACCGGCAAAAGAAATCACGATCGCACCGGTAAAAGAAGATAAGCCGCTCATCCAGGAAGTGTGTAGTAAAACCGATAACGAAGGCCAAGTCAGAATGGTTGACGGGTTGAGACTTGCACGAATAAGAAAAATATGCCGGGCGATCCAAAGCGGATTAAAATATGCGATAGCGGCGAGTGTGCGTGGGAACCAATGGTTGAAAGTTCGGTTGATCCATCCGAAGTATAAGGGGATCTCAAACGCATAGATCAAACCGCCCGCGAGAGCCATTGTCACAATGCGTACTGCGTTAACCTCACCCCATATGATTTGCGTTATCAGATCGCCCAAAGGGTATATGATAAACCCGGCTATGCGGTTCTTATTGAGAAATGTGCGCATTGTTTTGGGTGGTCGCCGTAGCTTATTGGATTTCGTTTAGCAGCGTGCGGATTTTAGTCATCAGAATATCCACGCCGACGACATTTTCTACACCGTGCGGGATGATAATATCGGCATAGCGTTTGGAGGGTTCGACAAATTGTAAGTGCATGGGGCGCACAAATTTTTCATACTGCTCGATGACGGAATCAATCGTACGTGCACGCTCACGTATATCTCTCTGCAAACGGCGAATCAGCCTAACATCCGCGTCGGTATCAATATAGACTTTGATATCCATCAGATCGCGTAATTCGGGGTTTTCTAAAATCAGAATACCTTCCAGTAGGATCACTTTGTGCGGTTCGAGAGCTGTCACTTCCGAAGTGCGTGCATGGGTCTTATGATCGTAGTTGGGAATGCGAATGGTTTCCCCGCGCAGCGCTTGTTTAAGATGATCAACTAACAAATGATTATCGAAAGCGTCGGGATGATCAAAATTATGACCGGCGCGTTCCTGATGCGGGATTTGCGATAAATCTTTGTAATACGAATCCTGAGCGATGATGACTACTTGATTATGACCGCCAAGGGTTTCAAAGATTTTTTTGGATACGGATGTTTTACCGGAAGCAGTTCCTCCGGCGACGCCGATCAAGATGTGTTTTTTGGACATAGATGTATGTTACTGTGGTTTTATTTTGGATTTCAATTTTTCGATGGCTGTTAATACGGCTTCATTCGTAGCCGGTAATGTAAATTCCGGCTCGTAGCGATGATGGCTTACGGCCGACACGGCATCTTTGATCGCGAGCCAGCCTGAAAGACCTAGCATAAAAGGCGGTTCGGCGACGGCTTTACTGGAATGTATCGTATTGGCGTTGGGTGCGTTTTGTAAAAGTGCAACGCGAAAATCTTTGGGAATATCCTGCACGCCGGGGATTTTGTACGTATCGGGCGAATGGGTGAGTAAACGACCCGCCGCGTCGTGTTTTATTTCTTCGGTGGTACACCAACCGAGGCCTTGAATATAGCCGCCTTCGATCTGGCCTATGTCGATCGCAGGATTGATGGATTCGCCGACATCGTGCAATATATCCGAGCGTAAAAATGAATACCCGCCGGTGAGCGTGTCAACCAACACTTCAGTAATGCACATACCGTAAGCAAAATAATGAAAAGGTCGTCCTTCGCCTTTTTCTCTGTCAAAAAATATTCCCGGTGTACGATAATAACCTGTAGCACTGAGGCTGACCTGTTTCATAACCGCGATCGGCATCAGTTCGTCAAATTTTATAAGACGCTTTGGATAACGCATATCATAAACCGTATCATCCTCAAATACGATATCATCCGGCGATGAGCGCACTTCGAGAGCCCGCTCATTAAAATAATCCGCGGCGACACGCATCAATCGCAATTTTAATTGATCAATCGCATTTTTGACGGCCATGCCGTTGAGATCCGTTCCGGCCGAAGCCGCTGTGGCGGATGTATTCGGAACTTTAGATGTATTGGTCGCATTGACTTTGATGCGGGTGAGAGGCACGCCGAGTTCTTTGGCAGCAATTTGAGCAATTTTCGTGTGGAGTCCCTGACCCATTTCCGTGCCACCGTGGTTGACGAGTACGCTGCCGTCTTTGTAGATATGAACCAGTGCGCCGGCTTGATTGAGAAAAGAAGTCGTAAATGAAATACCGAATTTTACCGGCGTGAGGGCTATCCCTTTTTTCTGAAATTCATTCTCGGTGTTAAACAGGTGAATGGCGCGGCGGCGCTCCCAATAATCGGAAGTATTCATAAGTTGTTCAAAGATGACCGGCAAACGATTTTGTTCGATCACTTGCCCGTAAGGCGTCGTCTGATTTTCGTTCGTTCCGTAAAAATTAATTTGACGGACTTCTGCGGCATCTTTTTGCAGGCTTCGTGCTATCTGGTCAATGATGTTTTCGATAACGGCCATACCTTGCGGGCCGCCGAATCCGCGAAATGCTGTGTTGGATGGAAGATTGGTTTTCCATGCGTTGCCGATGATCTCGATATGCGGGATGAAATAAGCATTGTCACTGTGCAACATCGCACGTTCTAAAATCGCAAAAGATAAATCCGTAGCAGCGCCGGCGTCGGCATTCAGTTCGATCTTTAGAGCCGTGATTTTTCCGTGGTCATCAAATCCGACTTCATAATGCGATAAAAACGGGTGACGTTTTCCCGTCATGATCTGATCGTCATCACGAAATAGTCGAATTTTTACATGGCGTCCGGTGGACCGGGCCAGCAAAGCCGCCCACGCAGCCGTGTGGTTGCCTTGCGTTTCTTTACCGCCGAAACCGCCGCCCATACGCCGCACTTCGACGACGACGTCATGTTTGGCAATGCCTAAAACTTCGGAGACAATCGCTTGCGTTTCGGAAGGATGTTGTGTGGAACTGTAGAGATTGATTTCATCGCCTTCGCCCGGTACCGCAAGACAGGTCTGTGTTTCTAAATACCAGTGTTCCTGCGCTCCGGTAAACAGCGACCCGTTAAGCCGATACGCTGCGTTTTGCAAGTACTCATCGGGTTTGCCGCGACGGATTTTTCGCGCCGGTCCGAGCAGTGCATTTTTTTGAATCGCGGTCGGCAAATCGGTAATCACTTCCAGAGGCTCATATTCGATTTTTATTTTTTTCGCCGCCTGAAAGCATGCTTCGGGTGAGTCACCCGCAATCAGTACGATAGCCTGGCCGATACAGGTCGTTTCGTGTTCTGCGAGGCACGGTTCATCATGTACAACGGGCCCCATTTGGTTGTGGCCGGGTATATCGCGCCAGGTCAGCACGGCATGGATTCCCGCGGAAGCGCGTGCATCTTCAAGTTCGATATGCGTGATGCGTGCGTGTGCATGAGCACTATACACCACGTGACCGTGCAGCATTTGCGGCGGCTCCGGGATGTCGTCAATATAAACCGAACGGCCGGACACATGTTTGGCCGCGCTGTCATGAGGGATGGAGGAGTGCATGAATAAATCTATCAAATATATTTTGAAATGCAATTTTCGTTCACGGGCGTTTCCGGAGTACGGGAAGTTTGACGGTTTGAAAAATGTTATCACGATCAACGGTCGGGTGCTGCTGATCGCCGGACCATGATGCGACCGTTTCGCGGAGATACCGGCGTAACTCCTGCGTATCTATAAATGAATCCCGATTGGTATCCGCGGCACCGTTAAACGCCTGCATCAAAGCTTCTGTAAAAAGACCGTTGGCAAAATCATCGCGTTCATACGAATACTCGCCACCGAGAGATGAGGAAAACACGATCGCACCGGAACGCCGCGAAAGATTGTTGTATATGTAACGATCTTTTTGATACAGGTAACGCCGTTTTTTCCCGGGTGTGCGAAAACCGCGCACTGCCCGCGAACGTGCCGGGATATTATTTTGAGCCGACAACGTACCGCCTTCGTCTTCTGCCTCGCCTGATTCGCACGTATCCATAAAAAATAATTTGCGACGGGGCGCTATACCGTGCAGCAGATTTTCAAACTCTTCAAACGGAATGGATGATGATTCCAAATGTTCGCGATCGGCTTCATAGGGGAGATAATAATACGTGGCATCCGTCCCGGCGGAATACATGCCGTGACCCGCAATAAACATGATGACGACATCATTAGGACCTGCCGATTGTAGAAATTCGGCCGCCGATCGTAATTGGTTTCGCGTAACACGGTCGTTGAGAAACGTATGCACGTGCGTACTTTGTGCGGATGGTAAAGATGAAAACATCGCGGCCAGATCGCGTACATCCTTGTCCGCGTAACGAAGATTCAGCATGGAGTCACGGTATTGCGAAACACCAAATCCGAGAAAATAAATATGTGACGGCGATTGCACGGGCGACGTAACCTGTTGCCACGCGCGCAACGATTCAATACCTCGTTCATCACGGCACGACACTTCGATTTTGTTCGTACCGGATATCAATAAAACAGAATCGCTGGCGATTACGTGATGCCCGTTGATCGGTTTTCCATGCACACCAAACAGGGGTACGTTATTGACATAGATTTGATAGGATCGAAGCGAACTTTGCTCCGAGGCGAATATCAACTCCATATGAACGGTTATATTATTTTGACGGCTTTCACGGATCACTACGGTTGGTGCGGTAGTTGTGGGGTTGGTTCCGGCGTCGGATGGTAATCGTTTCCGATAGCACGCCGCGTAATGTTGGCGTAGCTCGTCACTGCCGATCGCCAAACGTTCGAGAATCAAGTCCGGTCTGTTATTCGCTGTGGCAAATTGATCTACACCATAAGCGTGCATGGAGTTGATCATTGCGACAAATCGGCCGCCACCGGTCGAAGCGTCAAATAAACCTTCGGGAGTGAACATGATCCATTCGTGATCATCGGACATAAAAACGGCGTTTTCCATGAGGCCCACATGCCAAAGACGCGAAGTACCGTCATCGCCGCCGCTAAGGAGATGTTTGCCATCCGGTGAAAAAGCGAGCGTGTTGACGTATCCGACGTGACCGGTAAAAGTCTTAACCGGCGCACCATCCATCCGGCACAATTCTATTTTATCGTTGACGGTATAGGCTAAGAATTTTCCGTCCGGCGAAAATGCAACGGCACCAAAATTTTTACCGTGATCAGTTGGGATTTCGAAAACAGTATTGCCAGCACGATCGCGTACAATAAGATTTTTGTTATCATTGACATTAAGAGCGGCAAAATACTTTCCGTCCGGCGAAAAACGAACACTGACGATCATGCCGTAATCACCATGCCCGGTGAGTGTTTTTTGTAATGTTCCGTTACTATGCCAAAGTTTTACTTCACCGAAATTGCTGCCTGTTATTATGCTGTGGCCGTCGGGCGCTACGCTGATCGAGTTGACGCGATCTTTGATCGGGCCGAACGTGCGCTCACGGATTTTGGTTTTGATATTCCAAACCGAAACGCGGCGATCAAACCCGCCTGAAAGAATGCGTTCGCCGTCGGGCGTGAAGGTAATGCAATCAATCGGAGATTGTGCGTTGAAAGTTGCCAACAAACGACCTTCCAAAGAGTATACATGTACAAACCCGTCACCGGTTCCTACAGCGAATAACGCGCCGTTGGGTGAAACATCCATCGCCATGACGATCTTGGATGGTGTCTGGATACGTGCATAAATGCCACCTGTAGTATTCCACACGACAATACGTTGATCCCAATGGGCGGTTATAAAATGTTCACGATCGGGCGTCCAAGCGATACTTTGTACCCAATGACCGCCTTCGCCCGGTTGGTATGTCGTACCGATAACCTGCTGGAGAGTGCCGTCCGATTTCCAAAGCGCTGCCGATTTGTCGAAACTTGCGCTGGCGATTTCCATGCCGTCCGGCGAAAAACATACATCGGAAATGGCTTCACGATGAAGGCGTTCAAATTTGCGTAATGTCTTTCCGTCACGATCCCAGATGCGCATGGTACGATCATAGCTGCCGGATAAAAGAAATTTTCCGTCGTTCGAAATATCAAGTGCATATATGTTATCGCTGTGGCCGCTGTAGGTGCGAATCAGTTTTCCTTCGAGCGACCATTCGCGGATAAACGGATCAAATCCGGAAGTGAAAAGGGAAGTCCCGTCGGGTGAAAAAAGCACATTGGTCACTTTTGCAGAAAATTTTCGGATTATACCTACGCTGTCACCGAAACAGTTCCATATACGAACGGATTGATCTTCACTGCAACTGGCGATCAAAAGCCCGTCGGATGAAAAAGCAACGCCAAGTACCATGCCGCGATGGCCTTCCAAAGCGTTTTCGAACGTGCCGTCAATATTTCCCAAAACAACGGCATTGTGATTGCCGAAGGCAAACCGAAGCCCGTCCGGTGCAAATTGAATTGACGTGACCGGGCCTTGATCCGTTTCAAATGTGTTGACCAGTTTTCCGAGTACATTCCACAAATAGATTTGTTTACCGCTGCCGGCCGCGATGATATGTTTTCCGTCGGGTGAAAAACGTGCTGACCATACCGGCTCTTCAGCCGTGAAGATACGCATCAAGCGTCCGTCGCGACTCCACAGGCGTACCGTGCGATCATGCGAGGCGGTGATGAAAGTTTTGCCGTCCGGAGCAAAATCCACCGACGCGACTTCACCGGTATGCGTACTCTGAATAACCATTTCAAACGTTGCATTCTGTGCCTTTATATAAGGAACGAAAGCGATGAATAACCCAAAAAAAACTACGGCACTCTGGAAACTGTGTTTCAAATGATCACCAATTTTTTATTATTAAAAGTATAGTTTAATCAACAATGAGGAGTTTGACGCCCGATGCGGAATACGAGCGGTGCGGTTCGGCATGATCGGCTACGATATAACTCATGCCTTGCGTGAGTTCAAATCGGCGCCCGTCTTGCAGTTCGGATACAAAAGCGCCTTCCAGCACAAACACGGCATGGCCTTTTTCACACCAATGATCGGCGAGATAACCGGGTGAATACGTCACGATACGCATGCGTACATTACCGTGCGAAACGGTTTGCCACAACGCTTGGCCGGTTTCGCCTTGATGCGTCACCGGCGATGTATTGGATAAATCAAAAACCTGAAATGGTGCGTTTTCAATACGCATAGAAAAAACTCCTTAACCGATAGAGTAGTGAAAAAACGAATTAATAGCGGCCTCATGATTGTCAAAATATAAGCAGTAAATCAAGCGCTCGTCGTTTTAGCGCATTTAAATTCAATTATGAAGGTTTTGATAATTTTTGAGTCTTCGCGTCTTGGCGAGAATGAATTTACCCTCGCAAAGCCGCAAAGAGATATAGAAAGAAATTTTTTGATATAGTAAGTGCACATACCTCTCAAAGATAGTCGCCGAATCAACCGTACGTCGCAAGTACGCAATTACGAGGCTGTTAACACATTAAATTCGTCTCACTCCAAAATTTCAACAGGAGATTGCGGGCCACCGTGCGTCTAAATTCGGCACCGGAGCGCGCATCGGATATGGGACGAAATTCCAAGTCAATGAGGGGCATTGCAGATTCGATGGCAGCGCGTGTCCAAGGTTTGCCGGTGAGGAAAGCTTCGGTGCGTTCGGCACGTTTGGTTTTTTCAGCCATGCCGCCATAAGCCATAATGATTTTTCGGATGGCACCGTCGTTGCTACGCTCAAGCCGAAATGCCGCGCTGACGGTGGATATGTCAAGGTCTTTGCGCTTAGATACCTTGTATGAACGTACAATCGTACCGGGTTGGACTTTGGGAAGTTTTACAGCCGTGATGATTTCATCGGCTTTACGAACGGTCGTACGGTAACCGGTGATAAATGCATCCATATCCACGCGGCGTTGACCGTGTACGCTTTCCAATAGAATTTTGGCTTGATACGCCAATAATACGGGCAACGTATCCCCGATGGGCGAAGCGCTTCCGAGATTTCCGCCGAGCGTGGCGAGATGACGTATTTGCAGCGAGCCGAATACTTGGAGTATGTCATACAGCGCAGGGTGTGAAGTTTTTACGATGTCTCGCACTTGGTTGAGCGAAAGTCCGGCACCGAGGATCAATTTGTCGCCCGATTCCGATACATTTTTGAGTTCCGGTACATCGGAGAGGTCGAGAATAGAAGTAAGCGATTCGTGCTTTTTAGTCACACGCAGTGTGATGTCGGTGGCGCCGCTGATGATCAGGGCTTCCGGGTGTTCGGCAAGGTAAAGTAAGGCCTCACTGAGAGTGGCGGGTTTGACATAGCGATGGTGCACTGTGTGAATCGCAATCGTCCCGTGTATGATCGTCGAAAGCTGATCGTAGTGGCGCGATTCGTTTTCGCTCAGCGCGTCGTGCCTTTCATTCACACAGGCTGTGGCCGCCGCTTCGACGATCGGACGGTAACCCGTGCAGCGACAGAGATTACCGGTCAGCGCATCGTTGATGGTTTCGCGCGTGGGGTTGGGATGATTTTTATACAGTGCGAACATGGACATGACGAAACCCGGCGTACAAAAACCGCATTGCGTTCCGTGTTTTTCGACCAACGCATGTTGCACGGGGTGAAGATGTTTTTCATCGCGTGTGAGGCTTTCTACGGTCAGAAGCTGTTTACCATGGAGCATCGGTAAAAATATCAAACAACTGTCCACGGCGGTGTAGCGTACCGTGCCGGCTTGTGCGGTTTCGCCGATGACCACCGTACATGCGCCGCAGTCGCCTTCCGCGCAACCTTCTTTGGTGCCTTTGCGATCCGGCAAACTGCGCAGGTACTGCAGGACCGTCGTGATCGGTGTATAAGGACAGTCCGGTCCGAACGTAATAGATTCGTGCCGACCGTCGAGTAAAAAAGAAATCGTGTTTTTCATGAGCCAACTTTCAGGATATCAGCCGTGATAGGGGATAACGCGTGACGGAACTACCACTTTTTGAATATGAAAAAAACAGCAGCGATCATCAGAGCGAAGCCCACGAGGTAATTCCATTTTAATTCTTCTTTGAGGTACAATACGGAAAACACACAAAATACGGTAAGCGTGATGACTTCCTGAATGGTTTTGAGTTCTGCGGCATTAAATCGTCCGTGACCCCAGCGATTGGCCGGCACTTGAAAGCAATATTCCACAAACGCGATACCCCAGCTTATGAGAATGGCAATCCACAACGGCGAATCTTTATACTTCAGATGGCCGTACCATGCAAAAGTCATAAAGATATTGGAAATCGTCAGGAGTATGATCGTGTCCATGCAAATTGAATTCGTTTGTCTTCCTACATATTCCTGCGGTATTGACCGCCGACCTTATACAGCGTGGAACTGATTTGTCCCAAGGAACATGTTTTGGCCGTTTCCATCAGTTGTTCGAAAATATTGCCGTTTTGCAGAGCCACTTGGGACAACGTGTCCAAGGCGCCTTGGGTCGTGCCATCGTTGGTTTTCCAAAAATTATGCACGTTGACGATCTGCTGTTCTTTTTCTTCTTTGGTTGAGCGGATGAGTTCCGTCGGTTGCGCTTCGCTTACGCCTTTGGGATTGAGAAACGTATTGACGCCGATGATCGGAAGTTTGCCGTCGTGTTTGAGGCTTTCGTACAGCAAAGATTCTTCCTGTATTTTATTGCGCTGATACATCGTTTCCATCGCACCTAATACACCGCCGCGTTCGGAGATGCGATCAAATTCGCCCAGAATCGCCTCTTCCACGAGATCGGTCAACTCTTCGATGATGAAAGAGCCCTGGAGTGAATTTTCATTCTTCGCTAAACCGAGTTCTTTATTGATGATGAGCTGAATCGCCATGGCACGTCGTACGGATTCCTCCGTCGGCGTCGTGATCGCTTCGTCGTAGGCATTGGTGTGGAGCGAATTGCAGTTATCGTAGATCGCCATCAGTGCTTGCAGCGTGGTGCGAATGTCGTTGAAATCAATCTCCATCGCATGCAAACTGCGACCGCTGGTCTGGATGTGGTATTTGAGTTTTTGCGAACGGTCATTGCCTTTGTATTTGTACTTCATGGCGATAGACCAGATGCGGCGCGCACAACGACCGATAACGGAATATTCCGGATCAAGCCCGTTGCTGAAAAAGAACGAAAGATTCGGCGCAAAGTCGTCCACATGCATTCCGCGCGAGAGATAGTATTCCACAAAAGTGAATCCGTTGGATAATGTAAAAGCGGCCTGCGTGATCGGGTTGGCACCGGCTTCGGCGATGTGGTATCCGGAAATGCTGACGGAGTAGTGATTGCGAATTTGTTTACGTACGTAATAATCCTGCATGTCGCCCATCATTTTGAGAGCAAACTCCGTCGAGAAGATACAAGTGTTCTGCGCCTGATCTTCTTTGAGAATATCCGCCTGCACCGTGCCGCGCACGACCTTGAGCGTATCGGCTTTGATTTTTTCATAGGTTTCCCGATCTACCAAGCGGTCTCCCGTCGTGCCGAGCGTACCGTATCCGAAAAGCACGCCGTCGTATTTGATGGCTTTTTCATAATGCGGATGGCTGTGATCAAATTTGGTTTTGTTCAGTTTATCCGTTTTACCGTTTTGCCGTAGGTGTTTTTCGACCTGTTGATCAATGGCGGTATTAAAGAACATGGCGAGAATCATCGGCGCAGGGCCGTTGATCGTCATGGAGACGGACGTATTGGGATCGCAGAGGTCAAATCCGGCATACAGTTTTTTCATGTCGTCGAGCGTACAGATCGAAACGCCGGAATTGCCGATTTTGCCGTAAATGTCCGGACGGTAATCGGGGTCTTCGCCGTAGAGCGTGACGGAATCAAACGCCGTGGACAAACGTGCATAAGGCTGAGATTTGGACAAATAATGAAAACGACGATTGGTGCGTTCGGGTGTTCCTTCGCCGGCAAACATACGCGTCGGATCTTCGCTGGTGCGTTTGAATGGGAAAACGCCGGCCGTATAGGGAAATTCGCCGGGCACATTTTCTTTCATGATCCATGACAGCAGATCGCCCCAATCCTGATACCGAGGGAGGGAAACTTTGGGAATGCGTGTACCGGAAAGCGAGTGCGTCGAAAGTTCGTTGATGATCTCCTTATCGCGCACTTTGGTGATCATTTTGTCCTGTGCATAAAGTTTTTTAAATTCATTCCACTCTTCGAGGCGTTTACGAAATTCCGGGCGCAACCGGATATTCAGATTATCCAACATGCGATCAAGCGCGGTGATGAGTTCGGCGGTATTGGATACTTTATTAAAATCAAGTTGTACCGATCCGTCCACGCCTTGCTCCATATCAAACGAGCGCAACTGTCCGCCGGCGATTTGATCCTGATTTTGAAAAACCGACTTGGTGCCGCTGAGTTGATAGATTTTACGCGCTACGTCGGATTGTTCTGCCGCAAAACGGTGATAACCCCGGACCGTGTCGGTGATTTCGCTGAGGTACCGCGTCCGTTCGGGCGGGATGATAAATTTCTTTTTACTCATCTCATCCGTCATCGTCATACGGGTATTCCAGCCGATGTTGGTTTTTTTATTAAGCGCGGCGATGAGATGCACATACAGCGTATTGACGCCGGGATCGTTAAATTGGCTGGCGATGGTTCCGAAAATAGGCAACGTTTCGTCTTCGGCGGTAAACATCTTGCGGGAGCGTTTGTACTGTTTGCGTACGTCGCGCAGCGCGTCGAGCGAACCGCGTTTGTCAAATTTGTTGAGCACGACGATATCGGCAAAATCAATCATATCGATTTTTTCGAGCTGGGTCGCTGCGCCGAAATCGCTGGTCATCACATACATCGCGACATCCACGAGGTCCACGATTTCCGAATCCGACTGACCGATACCGGCGGTTTCGACGATGATGAGATCAAACGCTGCGGCTTTGACGATTTCGATAGCTTCCTGAATGGCTTTACTCAGTGCCAGATTGGATTGGCGCGTGGCGAGCGAACGCATATACACGCGGTCATTGACGATGCTGTTCATGCGAATGCGGTCACCCAGCAGAGCGCCGCCGGTCTTACGTTTGGACGGATCAACGGAAATGATGGCCACGGTTTTATCCGTAAAATCATGAATAAAACGGCGTACCAGTTCGTCCGTGAGTGAACTTTTGCCGGCGCCGCCGGTACCTGTGATGCCGAGAATCGGTATGCGTGTAGCCGGTTTGATTTTTTCTAATTTTTTACGAAGCTGGTCGAGTGCGCCGTTACTTTCTTCGACGGCGTTTTCGGCATACGTGATCAGTTTGGCGATGGTGCCCGGATTTTTTTTAGGTAAAGCGTCCACTTCGCCGTTGACGTGATCGATCGTCGGAAAATCCGTACGTCGCAGCATATCGTTGATCATGCCTTGCAGCCCCATGATGCGACCGTCTTCGGGGGAGTATATCCGGTCAATGCCGTACGCTTCGAGTTCTTTGATTTCGTCGGGAACGATCACACCGCCGCCGCCGCCGAAAATTTTGATATGTTTGGCGCCTTTCTGATTGAGCAGATCGCGCATGTATTTGAAGTATTCGACGTGGCCACCCTGATACGAACTCATCGCGATGGCTTGCGCGTCTTCCTGTATGGCCGTATTGACTACGTCTTCGGCGCTGCGATTGTGTCCGAGGTGAATGACTTCCGCGCCCGACGATTGCAGGATACGGCGCATCACATTGATGCTCGCGTCGTGCCCGTCAAAAAGACTGGCCGCAGTAACAAATCGGATTTTATGTTTGGGTTTGTAAACTTCCGTTTCCATGCTGTATCCTTAAAAAATAGATTTTGCTTAATTTGAAGGTACGCGTGAAACATAAAAAATTTGCCGCACATTCTCAACGGGTTTGTGGGGAAATGAGTGATAGATAGACAATAGCATTTCTCTCTTCTTAGCGTCTCTGCGAGAAACAATTCATGTTCATGAGAAGTTACAACGATCAAATTGGAATACATGCTCGCCAAGACGCTAAGAACTTGTAAAGTTTTTCTGTTTAGCGTCTCTGCGAGATGTTTTTATACTCATATATAGCAACTAAAAAAAACGGCACAGGCGAATAACCTGTGCCGCGTAAATAGGTATTTGATTCTTTACTTACTTCATCAGCGTGATCTTGTGGCTTTGTGTGAGAGTGCCCGCTTCAAGCCGCACGATGTATATGCCGCTTGGTTGCATATTGCCGCTGTCATTGGTTGCATCCCACTGCACGGTGTGCCTACCGGTGGACTTGACACCACGATAAAGCGTCTTCACTTTCTGCCCGAGCGTATTATAGACCGTCAGCTTTATTTGCGTCTCTTGCGGCACTTCAAAGGCAATCGTTGTACTGGGATTAAAAGGATTAGGATAGTTGGCGGTGATTCTAAACTGTTCGGGCAT
Organism: bacterium; assembly: GCA_013360215.1. Classification (NCBI taxonomy): domain Bacteria; species bacterium. The sequence continues at coordinate 16,965 of JABWCP010000040.1, forward strand.
GGAAGAAAGTGAGGATGCGGAAGAAGTTTTGGACAATAATGCCGGCTTGATCTCAGGCGTAGTGCTTGGGATTGTTTCCGGTATAGATTTTGCCCCCATTGATTCCTCTTGATCCAATGCTTCTACATATGGGTCAAGTCCTTCCGTATAAGGATCGTTTTCTGTCCAGCGGAAGTGATAACCTGAGGCACGTACGGTTTCTTTGATCGGACGAAGCCATTCTTTTTTCTCCACATCGCTCATCGTACTAAAGTCTAGCTGCAATCCGTAAGAACTCGAATTGTCAGACGCTACGCTTTGCGATAGATCGCTCTCTTTTGAAGCTATCGGATTACCGCCACAACCTTCACACTGGCCTACATAATCTACTGAATAATCTTCTGCGGTGTACATTGCTACCTCATTGATGGTGTCCCGCATAAAATAACGAAGCTGGAAGCAATATTCGTATGAATCCATAGGGACTACGCTAGCCGACGCTCCTGTAGATAGAGGCTGCCATACACCGCTAAAATTCCATTTGATGAACCATTGGAAACTGGCTTTGTATGATCCGGTCATATTAGAATAATAATTAAGCGTTTGTTTCTGTGTGAATATCTGCGGCCCTTGTACGGCAGCTACATGATTGCTCTGCTTATATATCGCTTTGGCATCCACGGCATTGGAGGCGACATAAAACGTCCGCACCGTATCAAATAATACGCCGTCAGACCATTTGCTAAAATAGATATTACTACCGGCTTTTAGGCGGGTCACGACGGGTACATTGGTGCCCTGAAAACCCAGTGCAGCGCGGTAAGTCTGATCTTTGGCCAAAGTTTGATTTACTCCATTGATACTCACTGTGACGGGTGACATGGCCGCTGTTGAAGTCGGAGTAATACTGAAGTTTTTGAAAAATGAAGTAACCGGTGCGCCTATCTCAGCTATGTTCCATATAGCGCGTGTAGCGCCCTCGCTTATCGGTGTTGATAGTAAGTTCTCGTATTGACTGCAATACAAATTATTTGTTGAAGCATCGTAGGTAACGAAAAAATCTTTATTCGGATAGTAGGGACTACTGGAACTAATATTTCCATAGATATCACGGCCATACCGGCAATCCCGTGTATCAATAGTAATCGTGCGCGAAAACGTTAAGTTGATTGTTATCGTTATCAGATATTTACCGTAATCAAAAATGCGGTCGCACCCATTATTACTAGGGCTAGTCGTCGAATAGCCTTGAGTTGAAGCACCCACCAACAAAATATCTTTATTGAATGTTTGTTCCAAATACTGGGTGTGACCTGCCGGGATCGGAGTGAGCGAACTATCGTAATGTACATCGCCAGTTGATAGGTCAAATCGTGGTGTCCATTTGATCTGAACATAACTAGTACCGTAATTGATGATTTTTACTTTCAATTCGTAGGTAACCAACAGCCCATCGGCATAGAGATGATCAAGGCACGCAAGGCCTAAAACAATAAAAATA
>JABWCP010000041.1 GCA_013360215.1 bacterium
ATAACAATTACTGAATCAAGATACATCTTGTCGGTAGTCGTACTGTCCATTTTAAATCCTCCAACACTTACAATCTTAATTAGCAGAGTTTCGGATAACTATTTAGTATATGAATTGCGTTTATAGGGTACGTAGTCGAGTAATATGCGTATTGCGTAAAAGACGCCATTTTCGGGTAATATGCGCAATAGCGTTGAGGATGGTGGGATCACCCTCCCGTACGATACCCGTTTTGGGGTGGTCGGTGTACCAACGATCCAATGGGCTCTCTATTTTAGAAAGCTCGCGGCTGCTTACATGGGTATAAATTTCGGTGGTTTTGGAACTCTCGTGACCAAGCAACTCCTGTATATAGCGAATATCCACCCCCGATTCTAAAAGATGCGTAGCAAAACTATGGCGCAACGAATGTACAGATACTCTTTTTTGAATGCCGGCACGGGAAGCCGCGTTTGTAAACATTTGCTGGATCGAACGCACGCTATACCGACCACCATGGACTCCTTCAAAGAGATATTTTTTTGGCCGACACTGTTTGTAATAATCTCTTAAAAGCTTCAAAGCCTGATCGGATAAAATAGTAAACCGATCCTTTCCACCTTTACCATTACGAATATGAAGCAGCATACGTCTGGAATCAATGTCGTTAACGTTCAGGTTCACCGCTTCACCGACACGCAAACCCGAGGAATAGATCAAAAAAAGAACACAGCGATGCTTCATATTTTTGACGGAAGCAAAAATACCGCGCAACTCATCCTGACTCAGAACAACCGGCAAACGCACTGTAACGCGCGCACGCTGATATGCCAAATTCATTTTTTCGCGACCGAGAAAATTTTCAAAGTAACATTTGAATGCGTTGATCGCTTGATTTTGATATGACGGCGAAACACCCGCCGGAACCAGCACGTCTTGTATATACATAAGCATATCGTGTTCCGTGAGAGACGACGGCAAACGATCTTTGTAATGCGTGAAAAGACGCTTGAGCTGCATTTCGTAAGCACCCAAAGTATTGGAACTATACCGACGAAGCTTGAGCATTTCGATGAAAGCTTTCATGTAACCACCCAGAGAATTTATTGAAGAATAGACCCATCCCTGAAGAAACTTAACACAACGGTATTTTGAGGTCAAGAAAAAAAAAAGGAAATTGCGATCCACGTCAGCGATAAAACAAAAAGGCTTCATCACATATTGATGAAGCCTTACGTATTACGCTTAAAAACTAATTTAACTATGGTACTGCCGGCGCAGATTCGTCAGGAATTTTAGTTAATTTATCTTTTTCTTTACCAACAAGGTCTTTGAGTTTGGCGATCTTTTCTTCAGCGGCTTTGATTTTATCTTCTTTTTCTTTGAGTTTATCGCCTTTGAGTTGTCCGGATTTTTTCTTTTTTTCGACATTTTCTTTTGCCGTTTTAATACGCGCTTCGGTCGCGGTAATTTTCTCTTCGGCACCGGCTATTTTTTCATGCGCATTTTTACGCTTTTCTTTCATTTTCATTTTCGCATCGGCGGAGCGCATTTTTCCGAATTCCTTGCCGCTCATCTCGCCTTTGTTTTTCCCGTAGGCATTGCCTTTATTTTCTATATCATCCGCCTTGCCTTTTTCGCCCGGCTTTTTATCGTCGTTCTCTTCTTTTTCTTTTTTGGGTTTAAAACTTTCTTCTGCCGATTCGCGATTCTTTAGTTTATCGGCTTTTTCTTCTTTGTTTGTTTTGCCTTTTTCGGCGTTAGGATTTTGGGCCATCGCACGACCGGCGCTTAACGCGAGCGTGAGTACGGCCAAAACAAATAATTTTGCAGTGGTTTTCATGTTTTTATCCTCACGTTGCGGTTAAATGTCTTTGAGTAAATCGTCTACGGCTTTTTCCGTTTCATCTACCTGCTGTTGGAGATTTTCGGTCGACGCGTTGAGATCGTTGGCGACGGAATCAATCCGTACGGCTTCTTTGTGATCCAATTCTTCAGCGGAAGGTTTTTTTTCACCGCATGCCGCAATGCCCCACAAGGCAAGCACGGCAAGCATCATGATGTGCTTTCTCATATTTTACTCCTCGTTTAGTTATTTTTGGAGAGTCTATCCCAAAAACTCAAATCATATTACGCGTTGATATTGATCTAACGTCATCGTCCAAACTCTTTCGCCACAAAAACGGTCGCCCTCGGGGCAATACGGACGCATGCCCGCGCGAAGCCTTATACCGCACGGCGGTAAAAGCAGATTTCCAATCACGGGATTGACTTGCTGGATTTGTTGTGTTTCGTCCACCGATGCTCGCCAGATTTCTTCCTGCGCCAGATAACACAGGCGCATTGCCATTTTGTGATGCAGGTTTTGCAGATCTGCGGATTCCGTAAAACGTATGGCCACGGCATTGGGCAAAAGATACATTGCATTTTCGTCCGACACATGATGTGCACGCAGACGTGCGATATATTCCCATGTTCGCGTCATGACCTCGTCATAATACGTGTGAACGTTTGCGTCTTCCAAAATCAACGCCGGTGTGATGTAATCCGGCTCAGCCAAACGATGTGCCGTGAGAATAGGGCGTGAACCCGGCGTCATACGATGCCGCTGATCCTGCGAGTCGGCGGCATGGCTTATTTTTTTGCGAAACGTATAGTGTGCGTGCACCAACGAACGCGTTATTTTGGACATCGTTGTCAGGTTGAGCGATTCGCCGTACAATTTATTTTTCGAAGGGTCCAGCGCCAAAGCGATCGCATCCGCATCCGAGAGACGCTCACGGGTGAGACCCAACACTTCCCGCACACTTTGGGCAACAACGGCTTCGTTATTGATTTTGTAATCCACCAGTTTTGACATACGGCCATCAAGGCTCCGATCAAACTCGACAGCGAACGCTTTGCGGCCGGCGTCATCATAAAAATCCGGATGCGCCTGATAAAATAAATATTCCGGGGTTTCTTCGATGGGCAATGCTTCTTCAAGAATCGCTTTGTACATCGGGTCTAAACGTATCATCTCCTGCACCATCTGCTCGACGACGACGCGCTGTTCGACGGGCGTGTCCATCTGATTGCACAAGCGATAATATCGCAACAGTGTGATGCCGCTTACCGTGTGATACAAATACGAAAACGCCGCCACCGGTAAAACGTATCGCGCAATTTCCTGGCATTTTTTTTGAATTTCCTTCGCATACTTTTCGCGCACTTTGGCTCTGGCAGGAAAGCGCTTGAAATAGGCCGCCTCCGCCGACGGACGCAGCATCTCATTGAGTTTAAAATACGCGGCGGTTTGAAAGGCAATCGCTTCACGGTAAATCGCCAGCGCTTCACCCTCCAGCGCAGGTATCAAAAACGTATCGGGCTTGACTTCCACATACCGCTGACTGACCTGTTCCGAATTATAAAACGGATGGCTGTGTAAAAACGTCCACAAAAACTGACGGGAGACATTGGCCAATTCGAATTGGAAATACGCATGCGAGAAGACTGTGTGATGGCCGGCCTGATACACGCTTTGCGCGAGCGGTACATGTTTATCGGTGATCTGCTCGTCGCGAACAATACCTTTGGCCGAATAACACGTGCGCGCCGTAGCGATCGCATTTTGGAACGGCGTCGAAAACGATTTTGAAAGTACTACGTGCGGTTTTGGGGAAAGAAATGTATGCAATGTTTTAGCAGCCCTGTTTTGATTATTTCACTTCGATGTCGCGCCCGTTCACTTAACGGTTGCTCCAGTTCGGTTTACGTTTTTCACTGAATGCTTTTAACGCTTCGAGGCGATCCTCGGTCGGTATCACATCGTTGTAGCATTCGTTTTCGATCTCCAGCGCATTTTGCAGGCTCGTACCCAAACCCAAACGCACGGCTTTTTTGGCCTGTCGTACAGCGATAGGCGCATTGGCCAGTATCTCCTCTGCCAAGGCTTGCGCTCGCGTATGCAGTTCGTTCAATGCGCAAACTTCCATCGCCACACCATCGTGCAGGGCTTCCTGCGCCGTAAATACGCGTGCGGTGAGTATCCAGTGCAAGGCTTTCTGATATCCGATAAGTCGCGGCAAACGCTGCGTACCGCCGGCGCCGGGAATAATACCGAGCGCCGTTTCGCGTAAACCGGTTTTAACATCCTCGGAAAAAATTCGAAAGTCGCACGCCAGAGCCAACTCACATCCTCCGCCCAGCGCACTGCCGTTGACGGCTGCGATGGTCGGTAATTCGAGGTCGCCGATTTTGTGAATGGTACCACCGATGACGTAACGGACAAATTTTTTGACATCGGATTCGCTCATGCCCTGCCGTTCTTTCAAATCGGCACCGGCGCAAAAATTATCCAATTCCGAACGCAGAATCACAACACGCGCCGTGTCATCCTGTCGAATACGATCGCAGGCTTCGGATAACTCCCAGAGCAATTCACGATTGAGCGCGTTGACTTTGGGGCGGCGCAATCCGATGGTAATGATACCGTTATCGTTGGTGTAGTTTATATTTTGCATATGCACTTATTTTCTTGGTCATTCCTTGTTAGCGTTTTTTTAGATTCGCCGAAATCTCATCATTTATGTTCTTTTCTTTGGCTTGATACGAAGAAAAGAGCCAAAAGAAAATCACGGCAGCGGAGAAACCGCCATTTCAAAACGGTTCCTATTCGTATCTTGTTTGCTTTGAACAAACCATTAAATCCGGTGCATCGCTTTGAAAACGTCTTCATGTTGCGCCAGAATACGGATACCCAAAGTTTCGCTGGTACGTGCCAGATTTTCTTTGATGGTGCCAAAGGGGCATGCGGCGTTTTTGATATCCACGAGCATCATCAGCGTAAAAAATTCCTGCATGATTTTTTGGCTGACATCCAAAATGTCGCAACGGCAATCGGTGAGTGTCTGCGAAATATTGGAAATAATGCCGGGGCCGTTTTTGCCGAATGCCGTCACAATGATGCGGCCTTCGGTGCGATTGAGGTAACGAAACGTGCTGTGATGTTCCTGCACGTACCCTTTGTCGCCGTCAAGCCGACGAATTGCTTCCATGGCAACGTGTTTTACGGTTTCATCCGATGCTTGTGCGCCGAGCTGGCGGCGCGCTTCTTCGACGATCTTGCGGATTTCCTGTTCGTTCATCGTGGTTTATACTGTTATGGTTAAAAAAATGGTTTCCAGTTAATCGGTTTTGAGCTGAATACGCATCGTCGTACCCAAACCCGGGCGGCTTTCTTTGACAAATATTTTGCCCCGATGGTAATCTTCGACAATCCGTTTGGCCAAACTCAAGCCGAGGCCCCAGCCACGTTTTTTGGTACTGAAGCCGGGACGAAATACATTTTTGAAATTATCGGGATCAATGCCGCGTCCATCATCGGCGACGTCAATGTACACAGAATCTCCCGATTTACTCAAGGACAATTTGATAATGCCCTGGGGTTTTTCGATCGCGTCCACGGCGTTTTTGACTAAGTTTTCGATAACCCATCCGAGCAATTGAGCGTTGATAAAAATGGCCGGATCGCCGTCGTAATTTTCTTCGATGACGATTTGTTTGGTCTGCGGGAGACGGCGGCGAAAATACCCGGCGGTTTCCTGCAAAATCGAAACGACCGGCTGACGACGCAAATCCGACGCCGATCCGATCTGTGAAAAACGCGCCACGACACGATCCAATCGCCGCAGGTCCACTTCCATTTCCTGCAAAATCTTCATCGTACTTTCGCGTTTTTCAGATTGCTCGCGCAATAATTCGATCCAGCCCAACATGGATGACAGCGGCGTACCCAACTGATGCGCTGTTTCTTTGGCCATACCCACCCAGATCGAACGCTGCTCGCTGCGCTTGATATTGCTAAACCCGATGTATCCGATCAGAATAAACGCACCGACAAGGCCGATCTCAATATATGGAAGCCACGCCAGTTGGCGGATTAACCGCGTATCCGTATCGTAGTGAATATAACCGAGAACGTTTTGTTCGTACAAAATCGGCAGCGGCGTATTCAGCGCATCCATTTCTTTCATCACCGATGTCAGTTTTTCGCGCGTTTCCGCCGTCATCGTATCCCCGGAAACGCCGGGAATATTGCGCCAGGACAGCGGTTCGCCCGTGGGATCGGTATTGATGATGGGAAAATCAATGCGTTTGATGATTTCATCAAACATAAAGCTGTATTCGCCGTTGGGATCGCCTTCGCCGATATGCGCGATAAGATGGGTGTAGATGCGCACAAGGTGGCGTGAATCGCCGCGGAGTTTTTCAACGACGTACTGCGTATATAATACGACACCGAATATCATCAGTATCGCGACGGCGAAAAGGCCGCTTTTGATATTGATATTGAGACGGTATGGGTCGTACACCGTGCGTGTATTGCGGGATGAATCGGATGTTTCTTTTTTCACATCGGTTGGGTGTTAATTTTACCCGTCAGTTTATATATGAATCCGCGATCATTTCGGTTCGGCAAGCCTGCGGAAAACCCGCTCGCTAAGGCGCCAAGGCACAAGAAATATACTGATTAAAACTCAACTCTGCTTTGCGGCTTTGCGAGGATGTTTTTTTCGGTCGCTTCGTTGCACAATACCCGCTCGCTAAGGCGCCAAGACACAAAGTAATATACTGATTAAAATTCAACTCTGCTTTGCGGCTTTGCGAGGATGTTTTTTTCGGCCGCTTCGTTGCACAATACCCACTCGCTCAGGCGCCAAGATGCAAAGAATTATACTGATTAAAATTCAACTCTGCTTTACGGCTTTGCGAAGATATGTTTTTTATCGGTCGCTTCATTGTGCAATACCTGCTCGCTAAGACGCTAAGGTGCAAAGTAATATACTTAAAAATTCAACTCTGCTTTGCGACTTTGCGAGGATATGTTTTTATCGGTCGCTTCGTTGTGCAATACCCGCTCGCTAAGGCGCCAAGGTGCAAAGTAATATACATAAAGATTCAACTCTGCTTTGCGACTTTGCGAGGATGTTTTTTTCGGTCACTTCGTTGCGCTATACCTGCTCGCTAAGGCGTCAAGACACAAGAAATATACTGATTAAAATTCTACTCTGCTTTGCGACTTTGCGAGGATATGTTTTTTATTGGTCACTTCGTTGCGCAATACCCGCTCGCTAAGACGCCAAGGCATAAAGTAATATACTGATTAAAATTCAACTCTACTTTGCGACTTTGCGAGGATATGTTTTTTATCGGTCGCTTCGTTGTGCAATACCCGCTCGCTAAGGCGCCAAGGTACAAAGTAATATACTGATTAAAATTCAACTCTGCTTTACGGTTTTGCGAGGATATGTTTTTTATCGGTCGCTTCGTTGCGCTATACCCGCTCGCTAAGACGCCAAGGCACAAAGTAATATACTTAAAGATTCAACTCTACTTTGCGGCTTTGCGAGGATATGCTTTTATCGGTCACTTCGTTGCGCATTAATTATCGGCGCTTACAATGACGAGCGCATCGGAAATCGGGCGCTCTAATCCGCTGTCCGAAGGGCGATTGACCAAACGATCACGAATAAGCATGGCTGTGGAACCGCCGCCATCAAGATTGGAGGCCGATTCGCAACCGAGCGCGATCATCAAGTCGGCCAGTTCCGTCAGGTTCATACCCACGCTGTAGTTAGCTTGCTTGCCGTCCACGCATACCAAAATCAGTTTTTTTCTTGCTTCGGAATAGCCGATCGCCGTGCGGGCATTGGCATTGCGTGCAAATTCTTTATTGAGCAATGCGCCGTCGAGAATACTTTTCTTTTCCCGAACGAGCACCGGATAAGCACCGATCAATTGGCGCAGGTCTCTATGCGGCAGGCCGCTTTCCATATCAATACGCACGACCATACCCGGGCGCATGCGACGAAGCCGTTGCATATTGGCCGCGCCATGCCCGCTCAAAATCCAGGTGGAATCGTCCAGCGGATGATCGCCTTGGGCCGAATCCACTTCGCGTACGATCGCTTCGATCGGCCGATCCCATGCTTCGGGAATTTTTCTGACGCTCAGCCGGACTTCCGTGCCGAAATTATTGGTTGCCGTCGAGCGGCCATAATAATCATTGTACAAAATAATTTCATTGTCCAGGCGGGGACGGTTAACACCTTGCACGGAAGTTACACGTTCACCCGTGGCTTTGAAATGCGCACTCGGACGAATCGCTTCAAAATACACGCGACCGCTTTGTGTGAATCCGACCGACGACCATATCTCCGCACCGTTTTTGATCCAGACGCCATCGCTTACCAACGCACCGGAAGGGCTTCCTTCCTGTGAAAAAAAATCTCCATTGATCGCGGCAATAGTTCCGGGTATGGAAGCCGCTACTTTGGTAAGGGGTTCGGTGTCATAGATATGATCCCCGGCTTTGACGGCTTTGACTGTCCACCGCGTAGAAGGCCAATCTAACTCGAGAATGTGAATCGTATTGGGTACGGCATGCTGGATGATGCGGATGTATTTCAATTCCGAGGCGATTTCTTCCGCTTCGCGGGTTTCCCCGCCGGTACAACCGCTCCCCCCCGAACAAAGTATAATCCAAAGCGGTAACCATTTTGCAAATTTCAACATGGTGCAAACATCGTTAATCGAGAGATTTCTTGCAAGCGGAATATCATGCCTTCGGCGGGAAAAGACGGCATCCGATCAAGCAAGTGCTTTGACTACGATTTTTCCCTGACCGATGAGTAACTGGATCTGCTGGAGTATGTCCGGCGTCGGCGTGATTTTGTAGCGGGACACTTTGTAGTGGGCGATGATGTTTTTTTCGGGAAAATCCAGACAGAGGACGACTTCGCAGGACGTTGCAGGATTAGCCGATTGGGCTTTTTGTAAAAGCGCGGTGAGGTTATCCAAAATACCGTTTTGGAGAATGTCCTGTGCGATGTGGATCTGCACGCGGGAGCGGATGCGCTGATAGGTTTCCCCGATGGGGTATATCCCATCGCAGATAATACTCGGCGCTTCGTTTCGTATCGAGACTTTACCGGTCAGCATGACCACGTGATCTTTGCGCAGCATCGGCTGGCATTCTTTCATCACACTGGCAAAGACTACCGATTCCATTTTTCCGCCGAACGTTTCGAGCGTCACAAATGCCATCGGATTGCCTTTTTTATCAAAGATCTGGCGCATCTCGGCGATCATACCACCGAGGCGAATAGGTTCACCTTCGCGCAATTCGTGCTCGTCATCAAAGTGGTAGGTGCTAAACGCTTCGATCTCCGCACGGTAACGATCCAGCGGATGACCCGACGCATAAAATCCCAACAGTTCTTTTTCTTTTTGAAGCATCTCGGCATGCGTCCAGCGCGGCGCTTCAGGCAAACCGATCGCGGCGATATCCACACGCGATTCCGACTGGACGGCCTGACCGAAAATATCCACCTGATCGGAATTGGCCTGCTGTTGCATTTTTTGGCCGTAGCTCAACGCTTTTTCGATAGCCAAAAACATCTGTGCGCGGTGGCCCGTGAACGAATCGCAGGCACCCGCCTGAATCAGACTTTCGAGAACTTTTTTATTGACCAATCGCAGATCGGCGCGCTCTGCCAAATCGAAAACGGATTTGAAACGGCCCGATTTTTCGCGTGCCTGCAGGATGGATTCGATCGCACCGAGACCCACATTTTTGACCGCACCCAGACCAAAACGGATATTATTGGCTTTGACATAAAACTCCGCCATGGATTCATTGACATCCGGCGGGAGCACCTCCACGCCCATATCGCGGCACGCATGGATGAGAACGGCGATGCGGTCCGTATTGGCCATTTCACTGGTGAGGACGGCGGCCATAAATTCGCCCGGGTAATGGGCTTTGAGGTACGCCGTCTGGTACGCTACGATCGCGTACGCTGCCGAGTGGGATTTGTTGAATGCGTAATTGGAAAACGGAACGAGGATTTCAAATATTTTTTCAGCCAATTCTTTTTTGTAACCGCGGGCGACGGCGCCATCCACCCATTCGGGTTTGATCTTGGCCAGTTCATCCGGTTTTTTCTTGGACATGATACGCCGCACGACATCCGCTTTGCCAAGCGAAAAACCGGCCAACTCCTGCGCGACTTGCATCACCTGCTCCTGGTACACGATAACCCCGTAGGTGGATTTGAGATACGGCTCCAGATTGGAATGAAAACAGTCCACCGGTTCTTTGCCGTTTTTCCGGGCGATATACTGGGGGATGAATTCCATCGGCCCCGGACGATACAAAGCGTTCATCGCGATCAGATCGTCTATCGTCGTGGGTTTGAGTTGCTTCATGTATTCGGTCATACCCTGGGATTCAAACTGAAAAATCCCGGTGGTTTCACCGCGCCAAAACAGATCGAACGTCTTTTTGTCATCCAGCGGAATGCGGTCAAAATCAACATCCACATTGTAATTTTGGCGAATTAGTTTTTTGGCATCTTCCAAAATCGTGAGCGTCGCCAACCCGAGGAAGTCCATTTTGAGCAGCCCGATTTTTTCCACCCAGTCTTTGTCAAACTGGGTCGAAATTTCGTCCTTGGCGGATTTGTAGATCGGCACCAATTCGCGCATGGGTTTGGGTGTGATCACGACACCGGCCGCATGAACACCGGGCTGGCGAATCAATCCTTCCAGCGACCGCGAGACATTGATCAGCGAACGCATACGTTCGTCTTCATGCGTTTCCAGCGCTTTCATTTCGGGTACTTCGGCGACCGCTTTTTCGAGCGTGATGTCCAACCGTTTGGGAATCATTTTAGCAATGCGATCGGCTTCGCTGAGCGGTATCGTGAGCGCCCGCGCCACATCGCGGATGACACCGCGTGCGGCCATCGTACCAAACGTGATGATCTGCGCCACATGATCGGTACCGTATTTTTGCTGCACGTATTCGATGGCTTTGCCCCGATTGCGATCATCAAAATCAATATCGATATCGGGCATGGAAACACGTTCGGGATTGAGGAACCGCTCGAACAGCAACTGATAGCGCATAGGATCCACGTCGGTGATACCGATGGCGTACGACACGAGACTGCCCGCGGCCGAACCGCGGCCCGGACCCACCGCCACTCCCATCTGACGCGACGCATTGATAAAATCCTGCACGATGAGAAAATATCCAGGGAAACCCATTTTGGCGATCATGGCCAATTCGTAATCCAACCGTTTTTGTGCATCTTCGGAAATCGTTTCGCCCATTTTTTTGCGAAGCCCGGCGTTGGCCAAATGCGCGAGGTACTCATTTTCCGAAGTAAATCCTTCCGGCAATCCGAAAACGGGCAATTGGGATTTACCAAATTCCATTTTAAAGGAAATTTTTTCCGCCAAGGCGAGCGTGTTTTCGATCGCCGAAGGAACATCCTTAAAGAGATTTTTCATCTCTGCGGGTGAACGGAAATAAAACGTATCGCCGGGATACTTGGGACGCGTCACATCGGTGATGGTTTTACCCGCCTGAATACAAAGTAATATTTCATGCGCCGTAGCATCTGCTTTTTCACGGTAATGCACATCGTTGGTAGCGATCATCGGGATATTCAGCTCTCGGGATAACCGCTGCATGCCGTCATTGACCACCGCATCTAACGCCAGTCCGTGCCGCTGAATTTCGAGATAAAAATCACCTTGAAATATTTCCAGATATTCCAGCGCCAAAGCTTTGGCTTCCTCGTATTGCCCGTGCATCAGACGCTGGGGAATTTCTCCTTTGAGGCATGCCGATGTACCGATCAATCCCGCGGCATGCGCGCGAAGCAGGGTTTTATCAATACGCGGTTTATAATAAAAACCGTCCATGTAACTCTGCGACGTCAGTGCGACTAAATTTTGATAACCCTGCTGATCTTTGGCGAAAAGCACGATATGATAGATGAGTTTGCTTTTTTCCAACCGGTCGGGCGCGAGGTAAGCTTCCATACCGATGATGGGCTTGATGTTTTTGGCTTTGGCCGCACTGAAAAATTGGGCCGCGCCAAAAAGATTGCCGTAATCGGTCAGCGCCAGCGCTTTCATCTGATGCTGCTCGGCGGCTTGTACGAGGTCATCCACCGGACAACAACTGTCCAGAAGACTGTAATCGGAATGATTATGAAGATGTATGAAGTCGGACATCGGGTCAGGATTAATTTATTGGGAAGACACCGTAAGACAAAATAAACAATCCCGCCAAAAAACAAAATGCGAAGTTGATTCAACTCCGCATTGGATGGGATCTTTTCGATGGGGCGAGCGACGGGGCTCGAACCCGCGGCCTTCAGGGCCACAACCTGACGCTCTAACCTGCTGAGCTACGCCCGCCATGAAACGTGCCGAAGATAGTGTACCGCATTTATATTTGCAAGGGGAAATTGGGTTTTATCAATCTCTATGAACTTATTTCAGCACCTTGTATGCTATGTGGATTAAATCCAATCATTACTTTCTTTGCCTTGATGTCCCGTCCTCTGGCGGGACAGGCACCACTGTGGTTATTGATATTGGTAAACCATACAGGTAACGAAATCCGTGTCGTGCTACCGTTTCCGCTCGTCAACCAATCGGAAAATTTTACCAATATCAAAGAAGTAGAACGCGGGTATGCGCTGGGAACTTTTTTTCTGGTGGTGGGAACGATTGGCGTACTGTGGCTATTTGTACAACATGAATCTAGCGGCTATTGACGCGGTCGTCTTCGCCCCAATGCAGTTTGCCGCGCAGCACATCAAAAAAATTGCGCTCGCCGAAACGCACAAGATGCACAAAGTGTTTTGCTTCACGAATCGTTAAGGTATCGTTGTGCGAAAGTTCCGCTTCGACGACCCCGTCTATAGAGACAAGCGCGCGGTCTTCGGAACGCAACGTCAATCGCACGTCGTGTTCGGAATTGATCACCAAAGGCCGCATGGTGAGCGTGTGCGGGCAGATCGGATTGACGATGATCGCTTCGATCGTCGGGCTCATGATGGGCCCGTTGGCTGAAAGCGAATACGCGGTCGAACCCGTCGGCGTCGCGATGATGAGTCCATCGGCAATATAATTATTGAGAAACGCATTATTGACATCCACGCCGATTTGGATCACGCGGCCGTCATTGCCACGCATGATCACGGCATCATTGAGCGCGTAAAATGTGCGCATACCGAGCGTGATCTCCAGTACCATACGTTTTTCACGCGTATATTTGCCGTCGTGCAGGCGCTCGATCGCATGATGCAACTCTTTCGTTTCGATCTCCGTCAAAAAACCCAATTTTCCGACATTGACGCCGAGGATCGGTTTTTGTGCGGTACCGACCATTTTGGCCGTGGAGAGCAAAGTGCCGTCGCCCCCAAAGGATATCAGAACATCCGACGCTTCGACGAGCGTGCGCGTATCGGCAAACACCGTTTTGTCGGAGGTACGGGCGCGGATAAATTCTTCCGCATCGGTATTGACCATAAACTTGTAATGCCGCGCGGTAAGCCACTCCAGAAAATCCGGAAGCATGGCGATCACACTTTCTTTTTCCGTATTGATGATAATTCCCAGACGCATGTCAAACTCCCGTTTTAACTTCAGGCTGTGCTTCGCCGGTCGGCATCGTGTGGCGAACAAACGAATAAGCGAGCTCCAGCAATTCATAACAATCATCTACCGACGGCATGTACTTGGCAAACTTGGCCAGATCGCACACTTCCAGCATGCGGCGCAATACCGTGACTTCGGCGTCCGCGATGACCTTTGACCGTTTTAAAGACGGTATGAGTTCGGATGTCGTCGTCTCCAGCGCAGGTACGCCAAATTGTTTTTCGATATAGGTACGAATGATGGTGGACGCTTCGCTATGCCAGAGTTTCATATCGCCGCGCTCCGGATAACCGCTGATTTTCAAAGCATCCAGCGCCTCGAGCGCCGCTTCGTGCGGTTTTTTGGGAATCACAACCGGTTCGGGTTTCGGTCGGTTTTTTAATTCCTGCCGCTTTTTGTACCAACGGTAAATCAGCCACGCCGCGCCCGCCAATACACCGATGGTTATCAGGACATACAGTGCGATCAACCACCAACGCACTTCGCCGTAAAAAATCGGCTTCTCCGGTTGGATATCGGTCATCGCACTGTCTAATTCCGAACGAATAAAAATCGTCTTATCGTTCGCCCGCAGAAAAAGCGTATCTTTACCGATCAGATAACGCAGCGACGGCCCGGGAATCGCAATCGGCTCGAGTTTGAAACCGGATAAGATGTACTGGATTTTTTCTTCCCGTGTACCGTCTTTGGTTAGGGGTTCCAAACGCCGAATCTGTACCACTTCCGCATCGGAAAAATCAGCCGCCGGTTCGCCAATGGGTACGGATGTATCCGGCACGCGGATATTGAGTTCATACACAAAATTTTCACCGATCGCGACAGTATCCCGGTTTGTACGCGCCGTCACCGACACGTCCGACTGGGCTTGCAACGGCGCCGCCGCAATGATCAAAAGTGCGTATATTTTGGTATTAAATAAATTTTTCATAAGCGCGGCTAATGTATAAAAATTGATATACAATGGCAATGCAAGGCTTTAAGTTCGGATATATTCGGATCGGCTACAAAAAATGCTGTTCGTTTACAAATCCGTTCGATGCCATGCATACCGGTGCAATGTAAATCGTTCTAAAACGGGATCCCACGTGCGCTCTATCCATGTACATCGCCCGGTATGATCTTCCATAAAAATCGTCGTGGTGCGCGTACCGTAATTAGGCATCTGAATAAATACCGGTGACAGTTTGCGTTCCCACTCGATACCTACCCCGGTCACCGGCAGATCTTTGTCCGGCGCAGTTTCGAGATCGGACATCATATCCATGATCGCATCCGTATCGGGTTCATTGCTACGCAAAATTTCCGAAAATCGTTTTTTGGTGCGGGCGACTTTGGGCCACGGTGTATCCAGACGATGATTACTGAGACCGTAGATACCCGGTTCAACCCATGACCAACCGGGTTGCGTATTGGTGACATACGCCATACGGGACGGATCGGCCACGATGAGATTGAAGCCGTTGTAGGACTCGCCTTGGGAAACTACGGCATGCACATATTTATCCGGCGCTTCCTCGGAGCGCAGAAATTGTTCGACTAATCGCCCGCGTGTCGTAGCGCGTTTTTTTTCAGAACTCGGATCCCGAAAATTGGTAATCACGGCAAATCGTCCGCCGCGCGTCACGCCCATCCACGTACCGCCGCCTTGCAAATCACGTCCAGCAAGTAGGCTATTATGATCCGCCCACCACTTCGAAACTTCCGTCGGGCGCGCGTAAAATTCGTCCCTGTTGGCGGCGACGATCAGGCGGTATTGGGGATGGGCTGCTAAAGCCCAGACAACAAGGCACATGGTCAGGCCGGATATTTGGGGTGGTGCATAATGCGGCGCATCTGCGCCTGATGATGCCGGAGGTGATCGTATAAGAAATCCAGCATTTGTTCACAAGTGCGTTGCCCGGTGATCGGGTGATAAAAATAAATCGCTCCTTCGGTTTCTGATGTGATGGTTTCAAGAAAATTTTTCATCACGTCACGCACCGCATCCCAACGTTGCACGCACATCGCTAACGACATAACTTCTTGTGGCAGTACGGATTTGACCGGCGCTTTGACCCGCATCCCCATACGAAACGTCAACCAATAAGCCGGCAGACCGATGATTTTAGGTAAAACGGTTTTTTTATGAAGAATGGCTTCCCGATGATGCAATTGTTTGACCATGCCTTCCTCGACTAAAACCAGATGTTGCAATACATCCAGTGCATGCCACGCATCGAGTTTAGGTCGCCAATGCGATTGATGTTCATTCATAGCCTGCACACAGGTCACAAAATAAGTTTTGTTCGCCTCAATGCGGGACCATTTGGAAGATAATATTGAGATCATTGGTTTTGTATGTTTTGCAGTTAAGTAATCATACGATTATATTGCGATATAATTAGGATTGAAAGTATTTTTTTGATTACGCGATTAAAAACTTTATTGATCTCGCTTGCCCTTATTGTCAATCTTTCGTGGTATGGCTGCGAATCGTATCAATGGCATAAGGAATTACCGATCCATACGCGCATTGATTTTGAGGGTAATGATTTTTTGCAGTCCATGCATCGTACATCCGATGAAGGTTTTGTCATCGTCGGCCGATCCGATAGTTTTAGAATAACTAACGAAATCGTAATAATCCGCCTTGATGCGGCGCTTCGCATGATTTGGACCAAGGCGTTAGGGACTTCCGGTAATGATTCGGGGATGGATATCGTTGAAACTGCCGACGGTGGATTTCTTGTTGTCGGTTCGTTGCGTACGACGACGGGGCAATTTGATGTTTTACTCGCGCGACTTTCTCATCAGGGTGATGTACTCTGGACCAGACTGTATGGCGGCTTCAACAATGAAGAAGTCCGTCGAATTATAAAAATACAAGCGAATAAATTTGCCATCTTAGCCAATACATCCAGTTTCGGCGCGGGAGGAAGTGATATTTGGGTTTTGACCGTTAATTCCGACGGCGATAGCCTGGGGTCTTATACGTTTGGCGGGACTACTTCTGAACGCATGTTGGGAGCAACGGCAACCTCTGATGGTGGTTTGGCTATTACCGGATATATCAGTGATGAAACATATGATGCATTCATACTTCGTGTATCTTCATCATTTCAAACAATCAATTTTACACGCTATGAAAGCCTTCAACGCGATGAAGGTCTTGACATCAAAGAACTACATAACGGTGATTTTATCATCACAGGGCGAAGCAACAATGTGCGCGTACCCTACATCAATTATGATGCGCACGCATTTCGCGTCAAGCCCGACGGTACAATGGAATGGTCGAAGCGTTTTGGTCGAACTAACTACGATATTTTATCCTCAAGCGTATTGTTAATTGACGAAAGCATAATCGCCGTCGGCCACTCATACCACATCAGCCCCAAATTCGAACTTAACCAACAAATGCTCATTGCACGTATTTCGTCCAAGGGAGACACGCTTTGGACACGTTCGCTTGGCGGCAAATATGCCGATGATGCTTTAGCTATTTTACCTTTGGATGACGAACGTTTCTTGGTTGGAGCTAATACCAATAACACTGAGAAACGCGATACAGGTATCGTATTATTTATTATAGATAAAGATGGCTTTGGCAAGCCTGAATAAATTTGATAAGCTAACTTAGGCGTCCGTTCCAAAAAATCAAAAGAATAACAATCCCAAGCACAAAAAAGTTGTTTCTTAACCTATTAATTCAAAGGTGTAGATAAAACGATTCATAAAAACCAATTAGATGTAGTATTTTGACTTTTACCTGATCTTACTTGATCGTTTTATTTTCAGTACGACTTTTTTGAACATCGCCCTCTATTCGCACAAATTAATAATAACCGAAAACCGATACACAAAGAGTTGTTCAATTTATCGTCTACTTGGATAACATTTGTTTCATTGATTTAATATGAATTTCTTTCAAAACTGTTATTTTTAGGAATGACTTTGGAAAGCGTATTTATTCAATTCTACGTTATTGAGATTTCAATACTGTATGACTTCAATAACCTATCTATTGCACTGAGGTATTAAGTCGCTGTATATGATGAAAATTATTATAAAAAACTTGTAATATTTTCACTACAGTTTGTACCTATCTAAGGAGTTAGCACTAAACCTTTGAATTTACTAATGCAACGGGGTACTCT
Source organism: bacterium (assembly GCA_013360215.1). Lineage (NCBI taxonomy): Bacteria > bacterium. Next base: position 17,622 of record JABWCP010000041.1, read on the forward strand.
ATGTCACGCCCAACATGGTTAACAGTTATTACAACGATCAGTACTATTGCAGTCTTGTTACTTCACTACTCCACGGCTCAGAGCGGTATTGACGCCAAGACCCGCCTCAAACTCAAACTACGTAAACCGGATATTGTTGACATCAAATTCGTCAATGCCGGTAACTGGCGTTACGCCATGCGCAATCAGGGTTCATTTATGTATGACAGTCCCGATAGTGATGGTGATGGCAATAATGCCGGAGGAATATTTCCACGTGGCTCAGATGTTAGTATCGTCTTTGCCGCCGGTGCATGGATCGGTGCACTCAAAAATGGTATCCCTGTCGTGAGTGAGACACAGTTCGGTACCGAGTTCCAACCCGGACAGATTCTCAACTCCGGTTTGTCATTTTATGATCTGGAA